>NZ_JCAIUL010000016.1:0-117415 GCF_059445505.1 Paenibacillus sp. Y301
ATTAATTCGTCCATCTCCTTGCGGAGAAGATGAATTAATGACGCTTATGAAAAGAGCGATTATGCTCATTTAAAACAAACTGACGAGAAATTACTTTCTCTATCAAATGATTTCTCATTTGTTTTGACTTCACTTTCGTGAAATCTACTCACTCGTTGTTCAGTTTTCAAAGACCAATTTATTTGTTTTGTTGTTACCAGTTGTTCTCGGCGACAACTTATATATCATAACACGTCCGGTTCGTTTATGCAAGCTTTATTTTCGTTTAAGTTTCATTCGAGTTTGACTTGCCGATTCAATAAAATGTGTTATTTATTGGCCGGACTAATAATATATCACGGACAGAAATGAATAGCAAGCTTTTTTATTAATATATCTCTACAAAATAGATTCCCCGGATTTGAACAAACTTATGCATGTTACTTTAACATTTGTAGAAAGTCCATATTGGGAGATTCTACACTATTCATTTTCGCATAAAAAAAGCATGACCCTAAGGTCATGCTACATATAATAGTCACATTTCGCCAAGTTGTATTAACCTTCGCTTCCAAGGAACACATAGCGCAAGATGATCAGAACCGCCAACACCCACATCAACCAGTGAACGTTATATTTCTTCTTCTCCTTAAGATTACCGACAGTAGCAAGAATAACATAAGCTACAATCCCGAACGAGATCCCATTAGCAATATTATAGGTGAACGGCATCATTACAATAATCAAGAAGGCTGGAATGGCAACAACCATATCCTGAAAATCAATTTCTTTAATCGATTGAACCATAAGTACACCAACAATGATGAGCGCAGCCGCAGTAGCTGATCCTGGGATCAAAGCGACTATCGGAGCAAGGAACAATGCTAACAAGAAACATACGCCAGTTGTAACAGCAGTAAGACCCGTACGTCCACCTTCAGCTACTCCAGCAGAACTTTCAACAAAAGCCGTTGTTGTTGAAGTACCAAGCATTGCACCACCTGTTACAGCAACAGCATCTACAAACATTGCTTTACCTACACGCTTTTTACCTTCAACTGGATCTTTCATAATACCAGCACGTGTAGCAGTACCTACTAATGTACCGAAGGTATCGAACAACTCTACAAAGGTAAACGTTACAATAGCTGATACAAGACCTGTATGCATAATACCTTCCCAATCGAAGGTCATAAAGTTCAATTGAGTGAAATCAGGAACCCAATGATTATCAGGACTTGATAATGTGTTAAAGTCAACTACCCCCATAAGCATAGCCACAACGGTTGTACCAAGGATACCGAACAGAATCGCACCTTTCACATTCAGTACCATCAAGATCGCGATTAAAATAATACCAACAAGAGCTAATTGAACATTCGTATCTAAAAGGCTACCTAAATGAATCACTGTTTCAAATGAAAGTACATCTGTATAAGTATGTGCTGGAATATCAGCGCCTGCTTCGACACCGATTGCCATCAATCCACTATTCTTCAACCCTAGAACGGTGATAAACAATCCGATTCCGACTGTAATGGCATGTTTCAGACTATCTGGAATAGCATCAAGCAACATCTGACGGATATGAGTAATCGTCAACAGAATGAAGATTAATCCAGAAATGAATACGGCTGTTAATCCCATTTGCCAAGTAAAAGGATGATCCGTAGTTGCAGAAGACAATACAACAGAAGCGAAATAAGCATTCAATCCCATACCAGGAGCTAGAGCAACCGGAAAATTAATAAACAACCCCATTGCAATTGTGAAAATACCGGCCGCTAATGCAGTTGCTAAGAATACAGAATACCAACCCATATCTATTTGACCAAAAGCGGTCAACGTGTTCGGATTGATTGACAAGATATAGGCCATCGCCATAAACGTAGTCAACCCAGCCATTATCTCTGTTCTCACTGTGGTGCCATTCTGTTTTAATTTAAAAAACCGATTTAACCGATTCATTACAATACTTCCCCCTCAAATATGTTTAACAGCAACAAAAAGCTGAAGTCATAGTGACTCCAGCCAGAATAAAAAAATAGTAGCCCGTATATCGACAGCCATAAGGCTATTGTAAACGTGGGTTTCTTTTATAATCGTAGCCAGGTCATTATGGTGACCTCGTAGAAACTTCCGAGCCGATCCTCAGAATTATACGAAAAATATATATATCATATTGTGCTTTATCATTTTATGTCGAAACAATCTGTCTGTCAATGACAAATGCGAACATTATTAGATATAATTTCGTTATTGTTCGTGAATACAGTCATTCTGGGTGTTTTATGATTATCATTATTCCCATACAATGGATAAATTATTAATTTGATTACATTAATTGTGTAGAGATCAATGAAACATTTAACTTCTAGCCTTTATTTTTCACAAAAAAGAAGAGTATACCCCTTCACAGGTTACTCTTCGTTATGATTGAACTTTTGTTCCTTTTGTCACTATTTATAGTCAGAGTAAATAAAATTGACGGAAGGAAGGCAATCAGCAGTACGCAGCAGGATCTTATGTATATTCGCTCTCAAATGTGTAGTGTGAGTTAGATAATGACACACCAAAATAAATGTTTAGTGACACAAATTTCCTGAACGTAATAAATAAAAGGACACTATGGAGTAATAATCATAGTGTCCTTTTACTTATACTATTTTATTTTAAATACACCCACTGCTTCGAAATAAAGATATCGCATATCATCTTCTTGATTTTCAATACTCATTTCTTTAAACCAATCTTCTTGTAGGTCTTCTTCAGTACGTTTTACTGATCTTCGGAATGTTAATCCAATTTCAGGAAAGTCGTAACTATAGCCATCGTCATCAGTTCTATCATAAGGACTTATCTGATCTAATGTTTCTATTAAATCTTTTGCTTTTGTATTGAATAAATCAATATCCATATACTCAACTCGTATAACGTCCCTAATACTTGAGGCGATCAGAATACGTTCAACTTTATTGTCTATATCAAAATCAAGCCAAAAAGAGATTGATCGTCTTCGTGTACAATTCTTTCGGCAGTCGACTTATCCATACCGATTGTCAACTTTCCAATTGACTTTCCTGGCTCAACCATAATTGAACTCATCTCAACCACCAATGTATGTTATTTAGTACTAGTAAACCCAAAGTACTGATCTGAATTATACAATGTCATAATAATTTGGTACATATATTTTGACTGTAGACAACTGAATTTATTGTATGGATCAACCATTGATTTAGCCTAAAATCCTCGATTAGTTCATTTATTTTTGTCATAAAAAATACTCCCTTCTATCTGCTAAACAACGCAGATAAAAGAGAGTATTTTTTTGCATTCAATTGTTGCAGGTGAATGAGATGGTTAACTTACGAATACTATATAAACCCTTATATTAAGGCTTCTAGAGTATTCTAAAGCGTAAAGTATCTAATATTTACTCCCACTCAATCGTAGCTGGTGGCTTAGAAGTAATGTCATACACAATGCGGTTAACATTATCTACTTCATTAACGATACGTACTGAAATTTTCTCAAGTACATCCCATGGAATGCGAGCCCAATCGGCTGTCATACCATCGATGGATGTAACCGCACGAATACCTACCGTATAGGAATAAGTACGAGCATCGCCCATTACGCCTACACTCTTCATGTTAGGTAGCGCCGTAAAGTACTGCCAAATTTCACGATCTAATCCTGCTTTGGCAATTTCCTCACGTAGAATATAATCGGAATCACGTACAATGGTAAGCTTGTCTTCTGTTACTTCTCCCAATACACGAATGGCAAGACCTGGTCCTGGGAAAGGTTGACGCCATACAATTTCAGTAGGAAGACCACATTCTTCTCCTACCTTGCGTACTTCATCTTTAAATAGTGTATTTAAAGGTTCGATTAACTTAAACTTCATATCTTCAGGAAGTCCACCCACATTATGATGGGATTTGATCGTTTGTGCTGTCGCAGTTCCGCTCTCTACGATGTCTGTATAAAGAGTACCTTGAGCCAAGTATTTGAAATCATCAAACTGACCAGATTCTTCTTCAAAGACATAAATAAATTCATTTCCGATAATTTTACGTTTCTGTTCAGGATCATCCACACCTTTGAGCTTGGACATGAAACGTTCGCGAGCATCAATTTTGACAACCTTCATGTCAAATTTACCGACGAATGTCTCCATAACACTCTCAGCTTCACCCTTGCGTAACAATCCATGATCAATGAACATACAAGTTAACTGATCACCAATAGCTCTATGAATCAATCTTGCAACAACAGATGAATCTACGCCACCACTAAGTGCGCACAATACATTATCTGTTCCAACAAGTTCACGAATCTCACGTACTTTATCTTCTACAAAGGATTCCATCGTCCATTTGCCATCACATTGGCACACTTCGTACAAGAAGTTACGAATCATTTCGTTACCTTTTACAGAGTGTTGAACTTCTGGATGGAACTGTACTGCGTAAAGTTGTTTCTCAACGTTACTCATTGCAGCAATTGGTGCAGATTCAGTACCTGCATCTAGAACAAATCCAACTGGAAGCTCCACAACGTGGTCTCCATGACTCATCCATACAGTCTGGTTTAACTCCAACCCTGTAAGAAGAACTGTCTGGTTCTCAAACTGCAAATCAGCCTTACCGTATTCACGTTTAGAAGAGCGTTCTACTTTTCCGTTCAGTTGGTGTGCCATAAGTTGCATCCCGTAGCAAATCCCTAGGATTGGAATGTTCAGATCATAGACAGCAGGATCGACATGTGGCGCATTCTCTGCATAGACACTAGATGGTCCACCAGAGAACACAATACCTTTAGGGGAAAGTTCTCGAATTTTCTCAGCAGGTGTGTTGTATGGTAACAATTCACTATATACACCCAGATCACGGATGCGTCGTGCGATCAATTGATTATATTGACCTCCAAAGTCAAGGACTACGATTATTTCATTAGGTTTATTCATTAGGTTATTCGTGCCTCCCTTAATTATTAAAACTAATTATACGCAACGATAATTCATACCGTCAAGAAACTAAGAACATGGTCATTTATGACAGTGAATGGGCTAGCAGTGCACATCGGTGTAAAAAGGATATGCTATGGACACGATTTAGCGCGGCTTCATTGTATGCGATACTTTCCCATTGTTGAACAAATTGAATTAATTCATCACGCAAATTCTCATCTGTAATCTTAAGTGTATGAACATATTCTCTTACTGTAATCCCGTTAGGAATTGGACCAAATCGACGTCCAACCTCGTCCCAAATAACAATAGCGGCCTGTAACAACTGCTCTTTTTGAGGAAAAGCACTTCGAGTGATGTAACGCAATCTCCATAGATGAAGGTGCCTACGACTTCTCCAAATGCTCAAAAGCATAGCCCCTAATAGTATCAACACAATAATCAATATGGGAATAAAATACCCCGCTTCTACAACGGCTATTCTAACATTCACAGCCATTGTCACGATCTGATCCAATCGATGTCTTATTAACCCTGATAAAGTGTCCTTTATTTCTCCATCCTGCTTAGGTATAGCCATAACTTCTGAACTCTCTTGGAGATTTGTAGAAAAACCTGGTGTTGGGTCAAAGGGAATCCATCCTATATTCGGAAAGTACACCTCTACCCAAGCGTGTGCATCACTCGATTTGACAACATAAGTTGTATTACTGTCAACCTTCAGAGTCCCAGGTGCATACCCTTTCACTAAACGAGATGGAATTCCTTGTGTTCGAAGAAGAACAACCATAGACGTAGCGAAATGGTTACAGTATCCTATCTTGGTCTCGAATAAAAAGTTATCCACGAAATCCTGATTGGCTGGTGGTACGCTTGTGCGAAGAGAGTATTTATAATTGTTTTGCAAAAAACGCTCCACTGCCTGCACCGCATCATACCTATTCGTTGTTTTTGTTATTAATTGGACACCCAATTCTTTCACACGTTGCGGCAGTTGTTCCGGCAACTGTAAATACCGTTTCGTAAACACCTCAGGATCACCGCTTGAATTCGCACGCATTAGTTGCTTGTTTAGAGAAGGATTTCTTACGTTAATTTGATAATCCTTTACGGGACTTGAACTTGAGGTTGCTGGATATTTTATCGTATCTGCAATCTCATCTTGTAACAGGTAAACCATCTTTTTTTGGTTCACTGTGGTAATACGCATAACGTTATTAATATCTCCTCCACTAAATAGAGGAAACTCATCACTCATCGGGTCTACAAAACTTATGGTCTGAATGACAGAACTCTGACCATCATCCTTTTTTATTATAGAATCATTCTGCAGATTCCCTTCCATAGTAACCGCTTGGAAATATGCTTGAGGCTCTGCCCACCGCCGACCATCATAATACCCAAAGGTCTCTCCACGCCAATAAGACGGAATAGGTGATTCCGCTGTAAAAACAATCTTACTATCGAGTTGAAGCGGAGCCCCTAAGTCCTCATCTCCTGCACCATAACCCGTAGTAGCTAAGTTTGAATTCTGCTTATGAGACTCGACTCCCGACCAATCTTTCAACTTCTCTACTGTTGATTCAACACTGAACTGCTGTGCTGGCTTAGCAGAGATTACTCTCCCCCCTACCCAAGCCGACCCTACAACGACTATCGCCATCACACAAACCATGACAAACCATAGATTATAGTGACGTTTGCTTATCCCATCAGAAGAGGTAGATCTCTCAATCAATCTTGCTAAAGTGATACCCCCATGAAGAATTATGATCAAGAGTGCCGTACGAACTATATCTTGATATACTTCTAATCCGAGTAGTGTCTCTAAGCAAAGTAAATAGATTATAGTGGCCACTGTAAAGAGTCCGATACTCTCTCGATAAAGGGCTAGCGATTGTACCGTTGCCACAAGCAGGCTCCAGCCCAGCATTAGAATCAGCGTGCGAGTCTCTGAACCCATGGCCGATAGGCTCCACTCCTGCACGAGTACACTAACGTCATACTGTAGCGTCTGCACATAAGAAATGAGCCACTCTATCTCTCTTCCTTTTCCAAATAAGAATACCCATGCGCCTAATGTTATTATCAGATGTAAGGGAATCGATACCCACATCTTTAAGTGAAGTACCCCGACGAATAACAAGAGTGCCGTCAGAACATACAATACATCAATTAGTGAAGCACTTAAGGACCCATTAGAGAGAGGATATAGCCATTCTACAAATAACCCCATGATTGGCAAAGATAATATATAGCGATATATCAGACTATCTCCCTTTCTGGATTGGGGGATAGGTCTATTTATATCCTGGGAAACGGATTTATATATAGCTATTTTTTCGTTCTGTAAGGATGCTGTCATGGTTATTCACCCCCTTAACTGGAACTCGATCTATATCATTTCTTATATCTAAAGAAGCAACTTCCAAACTATGCACTCTAACTCCTATGCGTCCGAGTGAATCCGCAATCTCTTCTTGCTTAGCTTGTTCCGTATTTACAACATTCTGTTTAGAATGGGACGCCGAAGCATATGAGACAATAGAGTATATATCTATCTTTAATCCTTTATGGTGTAGTTTAGATACGGCTCCGACAAGTTTATGATGTAACCCCCCAGTAATGACGTACACTTGAGTTCCAGGAAGTAAATGATCCGTGTTCTCACCCATTACCATGGACATATTTTTCTTACCATTTGGTTCGATGACGGCGAGTGTGGAGTCGTAAGTTGGAAACACAGGCTGCGGACGCTCGGTCATATCACCACTTATTAATTCGACTTGAATACCTTCTTCTAATGCACTGATAAATAACCCCGCTGCGGTGGATACAGCCCCTTCAAAGCCTTCCCGTACAACGTCCTTGTCGGCTGTTACCCCAGATGTAGCTATCTTATAGGTGTCTGGACAATGGTCTAAAATAATACATACCGCTTGATCCTCAACCGCCTCATAAAGTCGAGTCTGTAATCGCCCTCGTCGAGCTGAGCTTTTCCAATGAACTCTGCTGAGTGGATCCCCCATATTATAATCACGAACATCTAAGCCCCAGACACCTGCAGACTGTTGATGTGTCACTTGTTCTCTTTCTCTGATATCCTGACTTGTCCACCCTTGTGTTATAGATATGGCTGCTGGTATAGGGAATACTAAGATATCCTCTTCACAAGGTAGTAAATAACTGTTCTTGAAAAAGCGAAACAGTCCACCCCATTCTACATGGCAGACTTGAAAGGTTATTTTCCCCCGAGGCAGGTTCTGTAAACAATATTTATAGGTGTAAGATCTTCGCCATCCCGGAAACCACAGCTTACTGTGACTCCCTTCTGTGAAATAATCTGTGATACTCATCCAAGGGAGAGGAAGAATAGACTTGAATTGGATGTGGACCTCAACTTCAGCTGTCTTACCCGCAATAAGTCGCATCGGATTCACTGTGCGTTTGACCTCTATATGGTGAGCACCAAAGCATTGTAAGATAAAGCCTCCCAGCATAAAAATCCCGGTAAGAATAATTAGGAACCATATCGAGGTTCCACCGTGCCATTCATACAATGCAATGAGTGCACCCAACCCTATAACAGCAATTACCCATTCACGAATTCTGTCCCTCATGATCTGATTCCTTTCCGGCTTCGATACAGAGGTATGCTTGTTCTAGACATCAGTTCTAGCACAATCTCCTCACCTATGACGCCTTCCATTAGACTATGGGGATGAACAACAATACGATGGGAAAGAACAGCCATTGCCATTTCTTTAACATCATCCGGTGTGACGTACATTCTACCATTCATATATGCCGCAGCTTGAGAAGCTATCATCCAAGCTAAGGTCCCTCGCGGACTGATCCCAAGCTGTAATCTAGCATGGTGTCGTGATGCATCAGCGACAGACACAAGTAATTGTTTAATAGAATCATCTACATAGACATTCTTAACATCTCGTTGCATAGCGATCATATCCTCTACCATGATCACTGGCTTAACCCGTTCCAAAGGATGACTAATTTGCATACGAGACAACAAATCCACCTCTTGCTCCAGATTGGGGTAACCTAGACTTATACGGATAAGAAAACGGTCAAGCTGCGCCTCGGGCAACCGATAAGTACCCTCGAATTGAAGTGGATTCTGAGTAGCGAATAGAAGAAATGGGCGTGGTAGAGGGTATGTTGTGCCATCGACGGTGACTTTCTTCTCCTCCATCGCTTCTAGAAGAGCCGATTGTGTTCGTGGGGAAGCACGATTGATCTCGTCAGCCAAGACTACATTGGATAAGATAGGACCCGGTCTGAATTCGAAATGTCCATGATGTGAATGGTATACTGATATCCCTGTAATATCCGAGGGCATAAGATCATATGTAAATTGAATACGGCCAAACGTCCCTCCCATACAAGCTGCAATAGCTCGAACTAACATGGTTTTACCCACACCGGGTACATCCTCAAGTAGGACATGTCCACCACTTAGCATAGAGATGATGACATGACGAATTTCGGACTCTTTACCGACCATAACAGTCCCAACTCTTGATACCATTCTATCTAGCAGTTCTGGCGCAAACTCTTTGTGATTCATAGATGAAGTAGACAATATGATTACCTCTCTTCTTCTCATGGATTGATTACGTTAAATCTATCAACTATTATTTCCATGAAAGAAGAGAACTAGACCTCCCATATGTTATTTTCATAGAATGCCATCATTAATGAATAGCAAGCCTATCTTAACTTGTTCTAATACGCCATTCTTCTTCGTTCAGACTGACTGAAATCAGATCATGTCCAGTTTCTTGAAGTATGTCACGCAGTGGAACCCACAGGGTATCACCATTCATCTGAATAGATCTGGATAAATGCTGTAAATTGCTGTTCTTATTACTGCTCGTCCACTCTCCGGTGGCTACGTTGATCTGAAGTGAATTCGTCTTCATATTCATGACAGCTAGTTTATTGTTCGGATCCCACTTCACATGAATGCCTATTCTCTCCATCGTTGTGCGAAGCGGAACCATAATTCGCCCATCAGAGATTCGGAACTCTCCAGGTTTGAGTTCTGTCGCCATTCTACCTATATCCATGACTAGTCGATTACCTGAAGCAAACAGAGCAGCGTTAGGCACGACATTTGCTGTAATCCACTCGGAGCTAGGTTGTTGGCGATTCAAGGCTCGAGCGCTCTTCGTCACGTTGAATTGGACAGACTCTAATTCAGGAGTTAGTACTTCGAATTGGTAGCCTTTATTTTTATAGTAAGAAATGATCTTGGGAAGTGCCTTAACAGTCTGTTCATGTCCAGTACCATCATGCATCAATACAACAACTTGATTACTCTGGATGTCCGTTGTTGCCCCTTTGATAATTTCTTGGGCTGGAACACCACGTCGCTTCGAGTCTCCGCTATCTACATTCCAATCGATCACCTGATATCCACCTTGCTTCAATAGCGTGAAATAGGTATCATCAAAATGTCCAGCCGTTCCTCCTGGAGCCCTAACCAAGGATGTACGTGATCCCGTAATAAGACGAATAGCTTCCTCTGTCTGTTTGATCTGACTCCAAAATGGAGAGAATCCTTTATATAGTTCTTCATAATTGTGATTAAAAGTATGATTGCCTAGAACGTGTCCCTCTTCAATAGCTCTAGTTATGAGTTCTGGATAACGTTGTACTTGCTCACCTAATACGAAGAATGTAGCCTGGATCTTGGACTCTTTTAATATATCGAGCACAGTCCCCGTTAGTTTACTTGGTCCATCGTCAAAGGTAAGGTACACGGTTTTCTCAGGAAGTGTAGTAGTGGTCTGAGACTTGGTTGAACTGGATGACAGCAACTCTATAGTAGGTGAACTCTCCGCTTGATAGTTTAAAAGATTTGTATCTTGCGTGGGTGCTATGATTTCTTTAGAATGAGACGATATCGAATAGATTGAATTAGCCGTTGTAGGCACCACTTGGTTATGAACTTGATGCTTCTGATGCTGTAGAGAAATGATCAACACAGCTAATAACAACGTCATAAGCACGAATACATATCTTGGTTTGTTACCGATAAAAAATGATTTAATCATAAACATTACCTCCACCGTTTCTATGAATTCAACTTTTCTGATAGATTATATGGTGAGGTTTATGAAAAAAGACTAGAGTTTAAATTGTTTTTTTAGGATAGAATTACGATAGTTCATATTTTGGAGAGTGAATATCATGGAAGTACTGCGTTGGATTCAGCTTCTGTTCGAGGAATACGGATATCTAGTATTATTTATAGGTCTAATGTTAGAGTTCATTGCGCTTCCCTTTCCTGGAGAAACTACCATGGCCTATGCTGGTTATCTTTCCTATCTAGGATCACTACATTTTGGATGGCTGATCATCATGGGTTTCCTTGGTACAACGATCGGTATGACCATTACCTATTTCATTGGACTAAAGGCCGGACTCCCCTTCCTTAACCGATTTGGCAAATGGATCCTCCTATCTCCACGTAAGCTTTCAAAGACTCGAAGATGGTTCGGTAAATACGGGCAGAGCCTTGTCTTTATCGGTTACTTTATTCCGGGTGTAAGACATTTCACAGGTTATTTCTCAGGTATCAACGCTCTCCCCTTCCGTAAATTTGCCTTGTATGCTTATAGCGGAGCACTATTATGGGTCATCCTCTTCTTAAGTCTCGGTAAAATATTCGGACCCCAATGGCAAGTGGTATTCCACTTAGCAGAAATGTATTTACTATGGATCGTGGCGGGTATCGTTATAATCCTCCTAATGTTCACTCTCTATCGGTTCCGTAAAAGGATCCATTTCGGCAAACTTATAAAACCAAGAAAAGACAGAATGAAACGACCTTCATGAAAGTAAGATATACATAAGGAACCTACATCATAAATGTAAGGTTCTTTTTTTCAAGAAAATTAGGGGCGTATCTTTATGCCCTTCTCATACGTTATATAACTATAGGCCTGAAAGGAATGATTAACATGTTAATCCACAATGACACGAAAACCCAATTGGAACAAAGAGGAACACATGAAGAGCTATATACGATATTGCAAAAATACTGCCTCTCCCTTACTCATAATCGTTGGGACGCTGACGATGTGACACAAGAGACTATCGCTAGAACTTTATCTTTCTACAAGCCGAATCGCGAACACAATGTCCCTATACCCTTAATGCGTACCATTGCACGTAATTACTGGATTGACGAAATGCGTAAAAAGTCTAAGTTACAACTTGGAATTCAAGATGAATGTGGTTATGAGGATAAGCAGTCCGAAGATCTTCTAGAAGCGTTGGAACAGTTAATGGGGAGATTAACTCCCAAGCAGCTATTAGCATTCGTAATGAAGGAGAGCTTCTTGTATTCATTGACTGAGATAGCTAATAAACTACAGATCCAGGAAACAGCAGTCAAAGCCCTTCTATATCGAGCTCGTCAGAAGTCTCAAGACTATTCAGGAGACTTGAGTCCCCATTGGATCAACATTCGTCAAGATTGGTTCAAGGATAGGCTCGTACAAGCGATTAGAGATGAGAACACTTCCATTCTAGAAGAGCTCATCATTGTCGTTAGTAAAACAACAATCCAAAAACATGCATACAAAAAATCAAGTTCATCACTCAGCATGATGCTGCATCGTTCATCACTCTCTCAAATGGCCGTATAATGGGTGCTTCGAAGTGAGTTTTGCTTCGCAAAACTTAAGCCCACGCTTTCGAAGTCAGTTTTGCTTCGCAAAACTTAAGCCCACGCTTTCGAAGTTAGTTTTGCTTCGCAAAACTTTAAGGAGGACACAAAAATGAGTATTATTCCTTATGTTGTTGAACAGACCTCTCAAGGTGAGAGATCTTATGATATTTACTCCCGTTTGTTGAAGGATCGCATTGTATTTCTAGGATCAGAAATTAATGATTCGACGGCTAACAACATTGTTGCACAGCTACTCTTTCTAGCAGCAGATGATCCGGACAAAGATATTTCTCTCTATATTAATAGTCCCGGAGGTTCCGTTACAGCTGCCTTTGCGGTATACGACACTATGCAATTTATCAAACCGGAAGTCAGAACCATATGTACAGGACTTGCTGCTTCCGCTGCATCATTACTCCTGTTAGCGGGCCAAAAAGGGAAACGACTTGCACTACCGCACAGTGAAATCATGATTCATCAACCTTTGGGTGGTGCGCAAGGTCAAGCCACAGATATTGAAATATCTGCACGTCGAATTCTGAAGATTAAGGATCAACTAAATTCCTTATATGCTGAGAAAACGGGTCAATCTTTAGAAAAGATAAGGAATGACATGGAAAGAGACTATTTCTTATCCGCCGAAGAAGCCAAAGTCTATGGGATTGTTGATGATGTGGTGTATTCTCCAGTATAAGAAACGAATAATCAAAGAGCCAACATCTTATATTTCTAAAGATGTTGGCTCTTTGATCTTTTTTTTAAAAGTGCATGTCAATAGTTGAACCGTCATATCTTCATAGTAGCTAATTTCCTACTCATTATAATGTCTTCAATACTTCTTCTGTGTGTCCTGCTACTTTTATCTTGCGCCATTCCTTCACAAGTATTCCCTCTTCATCAATAAGAAATGTAGATCTAACTATACCTAGATACTCTCTTCCATACATTTTCTTGAGTTGCCAGACACCATACTTTTCACTTACGACGTGATCAGTATCCGATAATAGAAGAAATGGAAGATCATTACGTTCAATAAACTTAGCATGTGATTTCAACTCGTCTGGACTAATACCTAGAATAACAGCACCCTGTGCTTCTATCTCAGCATTCGCATCTCGGAAACTACATGCTTCCTGTGTGCAACCCGGGGTCATATTCTTCGGATAAAAATATAGTACAACCTTACGGCCTTGATAATCACTTAAGGATACCTCTTGTCCATTAGAAGCCATCAGTGTGAATTCTGGTGCATGTTGTCCTATTTCTAGTTGTGTATCCATGATTACCATTCTCCTTTATACGTCATTAATCTACTTATTAAATTGATTGTCATTGCAAAAAAAATTATAATAAAATAAATCCTACTCTTTCAGTGTCGAAAAATGCACCTATTTCCGGAATTGTGAAAGGAAGAAGCTTGAATGACAAGAAAGACAAAAAGAACCATTTGGTGGGTTCTTGCTATACTCTTACTTGCAGCGATTGGTTATATCGTATATTATGTCACATCCTTTTATAAAGGTGTAGAAGGATTACAGAAAGAAGGAAATTCGTCTCCTTTTAGTCATCTACAACAGGTTGAAGTAGCGGTCCCCGAGCCTCCTAAATGGGAAGGAACTGAGCCTGTTAGTATTGTGATTATGGGTGTGGATGGTCGTGGGTTAAGCAAGGGAGATATTCCTCGATCTGACAGTATGATGGTCGTCACATTAGATCCTGTACAGAAGAAGATCCATCTCTTTTCTATCCTTAGAGATACCTATGTCAGCATTCCTGAATTCCGGAAAGACCGCATTAATACAGCTATTACACATGGTCCCAATACAGCTATGAAGGCCATTAGTGATCTATTAGGAATCCCTGTTCAATATTATGTGTATACAGACTTTCAAGGATTCATTAAACTAGTTGATGCCATAGGTGGTGTCGATTTCTACGTTGAGAAGGACATGAAGTATAGCAGTAAAGCAGACAAGCATGAATACGATATTGATCTTAAAGAGGGACAACAGCATCTCGATGGTGATAAAGCCTTGCAATATGTCCGTTTCCGACATGATGCTCTGTCTGACTTCACACGTACCGAAAGGCAAAGAGATTTCTTAAAGGCCATTACAGATAAGATGAAGTCTACAACCTCTATTATGAAGCTTCCTTCTATTCTAGAAAGCGTTAGTGAATTCGTTGATACTAACCTCTCTACAAACGACATGTGGAAGCTTGCCAATATTGGATATCAAAGTTCTATGTCAGGTAGCGAGCAGATTCCTCCTATGAATCTTCTTGCAGAGGAGAATATTGGTGGATCATCCGTTATAACAGTGAAAGACTTAGATGAACTACATCAGTATATCCAGGACTTGTTTAAAGCACCTCAAAGTGAACCTGGAACTCAGACTACTGAGGATCAAGTTGAAGCTACTACAGAATAAATAATCGTGAGAGTAAGACCTCAGCTGTAAGGAGCAGAAGTAGCCAAGTTATTTGGGCGAACTCCTGCTCCTTACCCATTAGCGAAAGGAAGTTTAAATACAAGATGAAACGTACTCAATCCGAACATTTATACCAAAAGGCACTACAACATATCGTTGGTGGTGTTAACAGTCCCTCCCGCTCATTCAAAGCTGTAGGCGGCGGGGCACCTGTCTTTATGAAGCGAGCCAAAGGGGCTCATTTCTGGGATGTTGATGATAATAAGTATATTGATTATCTTGCAGCATATGGTCCTATCATCACTGGACATGCACATCCTCATATTACAGCAGCTATAACAAAGGCAGCTGAGAACGGTACTCTTTATGGCGCTCCTACAGAGTGGGAAATTCAGTTAGCCATGATGTTGAAGGAAGCTATTCCTTCCATGGATAAAGTTCGATTTGTTAATTCGGGTACGGAAGCTGTCATGACTACGATCCGTGTAGCACGTGCTTATACGAAACGTAATAAAATCATTAAATTTGCTGGCTGCTATCACGGCCATTCGGACTTAGTCCTTGTCGCTGCTGGCTCAGGTCCTTCTACGCTAGGCATTCCAGATAGTGCTGGGATTCCAGCTAGTATCGCTCAAGAAGTGATTACAGTCCCTTTTAATGACCTTGAAGGACTGAGAGCTGCACTTGAACGCTGGGGCGATGATGTTGCAGCCGTTATGGTCGAACCCATTGTTGGTAATTTCGGAATGGTTATGCCTCAAGATAGTTTCCTAGAAGGTCTCTGCCAAATGACTCATGATAATGGATCACTTGTCATCTATGACGAAGTCATTACTGCCTTCCGTTTCCACTACGGATCAACTCAGACTTTTGATGGTTTACACAATCATGAAGCTATCACCCCTGACTTAACAGCTCTAGGTAAAATCATAGGAGGTGGGCTACCTATTGGTGCCTACGGGGGTAGAAAGCATGTCATGGAACAGGTTGCCCCACTTGGACCTGCATATCAAGCTGGCACGATGGCAGGCAACCCTGCTTCCATTCTTTCCGGTATCGCTTGTTTGGAAGTACTACAAGGTGAAGGTGTCTATGAAGAGATGAACCGATTAGCCGTGAAGCTTACTCATGGCCTTCAAGCTTCTGCAGATCGTCATGGCATTCCACTAACGATTAACCAGATTCGTGGATCATTCTCTACTCATTTCTGCGATCATCCTGTAACCAATTATGATGAAGCCCAAGACACGGATGGCGAAGTCTTTGCATCATTCTTCCGCCATATGTTGAATCATGGGATCAACCTAGCACCTTCTAAATATGAAGCATGGTTCCTTACAACGGCTCATACGGATGAAGATATAGATCAAACACTTGAAGCTGCAGATCAATCACTTCGAGAAATGAGTCTCTAAATATCCCATTCATAACATAGAACATAATAAAAATCCGACTCTACCATCAGAGTCGGATTTTTATTATGGATTAGATTATATTTCGACCTTTGGCGAGCCAATCTATTATCTAGTTATATGACAGGGTATGCCATAACACTCATCAGAGCTAATGCTGCTTGCGTTGAATCTAATCGGCTATATTGAACAATGACAGGAACATTACTCTCTACCGTAATTGCATAAGGAACCGCTTTGGGAATATACTGTCCATCCCTACGTAATGATGCTGTTCGAATATGCTTCGTTCTCCGTCCATCGACGGATTCAACAATATTCTCTAACGGTTCACGATCCTCGAAGAAAATAGTGATGTTAAGCTCCGCCTGCTGTGTTCCACAATTCAACACACATATACTTTCATGACTCTCTAGTTCACCTTGACTCACCTGAGGAATATAGCCATCGGGAATAACCCAGTACGTATGTCCTCGTCCTTGGAGATGTACACCACTTGATTCATTCATCGACGCTCCTCCATTCTTATCCGTACACAGTTTCTTTCGTGCGCAAGAGTTCCGCTAGAAAAGCTAACGTTAACCCCTGACCCCAGCCTTGGATTCGGTTATATGGGACATCGCGATATCCTTGAATATCATTCATCACTGCCGTACCTGCCGATACCTCCAGCACTGTGCCATCTTCCTTAATGCGTGCTAGAATCCCCTCTATAGCTTTCTGTGTATACTTATTATATAAGCGTCCTCGCATGAGAATAGCTGTAGCAATCCCCGCAGAGCCTGAAACTTCAAGATAAGAAGACTCATCTTGCAGAAGGGTATGCCATAATCCCTCAGGAGATTGTAACCTAACCAAAGTGCTCAACTGATCACGGAGTGATCCATCAATCATCATGTATGAGGGATGCGTTACTTCGACTAACTTCAGTGCTTTTGACATCGTCAGTGCTGCCCATGAATTTCCCCGAGTCCAGTACATACCAGACATATGATTCTGGTTCACATGATCCCATCCATGATAATAAAGATTCGTATTTGGATCCTGAAGATATTTCTCATGTCCATGATACTGCTTCAATCCATCTTCAATATAGTCCCTGTTCCCTGTTAAATATCCGATTCGCAGTAAATAATATCCCGCCATAAACATCGTATCTACCCAAGCTTGTTCAGGAAAAATATCATGGTCAGAATTGACTGTATGTTGGAAAACTCCTTCTCCGAACCGTTCCGCTTGATGCGTAAGGAACTCGGCCATTTCAATTGCAATATCTAAATATTTCTTCTCTTGCGTTGCTTCATACAAGGTTAACAAGGAGTGTCCTACGGATACGCCATTCACCGATAGTTTCGGTAAACCATCCGCCATATTCTCATCGGCCCATGCCTTTAACCGTTCTAAATATTCACCCTTACCTGTAGCATGATAAGCTTCACAAATACCGTAGAAAGCCACACCACCTGGCCAATCCCAATGAAAGTCCATATTAAATGTGCGATCCACTACCCGGTCTATTATCTTGAGAATCTCTTGTTCATCAAACACTAATGCTGGCATCTTATTCCCTCATTCCCTTCCCATTCACTTATCTCAAATACATTCGAAGAGGTTGTATGTCTAACGAGCAAATACCTTCTGCTACTCGTTCGGCTAGTCGGAATGCTCCACATTCTTGAAAATGTGTGTTATCCTCTACTCCCCCAGGATGGTTCAAATATTCACCTGGGTAAGACCACATGAAGTATTCCTTACTTCCTTCTATCCCTGCATTCTCGAACAGAATCTTACTTTCTGCTGCTAGATCAATCAACGGTACATCCTCTTCAACAGCTAGTTCTCTCATTGCTGTAATATAGTCGCCATGCGTATCTGATAAGGTACCATCACTATTAAAGTAACGTCTGTGAACTGGCGTAACCAATACAGGATAAGCCTGCTTATTCTTTGTAGCTTCAATATAGATCTTCAAATATTGTTTATATGTGCTGAAGGGCTTCGTTCCACGAGCAGAATCGCTCTTCTCATCGTTGTGACCGAATTGAATGAAGAGGAAGTCCCCTGGTAGCATTTTCTCCATGATCCTGTCTAGCCTTCCTTCCTCTATGAAACTCCGAGAACTTCGTCCGGATAACGCATGGTTATCTACAAGCACATCATGCTTGAACAACCTCGGAAGCATCTGGCCCCAACCCGCATATGGATAACCAACTGCAGGTTGATCCGTTACAGTAGAATCACCTGCTATAAACAGGGTAAGTGTGCCTGCTGCTGGAGAAATGTGTAAGACATTTATACGAGGTGCTGCGCCCGTGAATCGAATCACTAGTTTCCCATCTCGCACAGGAACAGAGAACATCATCTTCTTGAACTGTCCCTGAAAAGTTGAAATGAGAGGTAGCACGGCCATGTTCTCTCCCGCTTTGACTATCGTTAATGTATCCGCTAGATCGTCTCCAACTTCAATCGTAACTAGGTATGTGCCATTAGATAATTTCACAACAAAGTTCATGGCTATGGGGATACAAAAACTCTGTCGTAGATGTCCATCCGCCGAAGTAGAATCAGCTGTATCCTCATTCAATCTATGCAAACGATTCCGTCCATATACTTGTCCGTTTCCTTCGAACCCATAACCTAACTCATCCTCATAACGTAGATCTGGTGATACCCCAATAAATCCCTTTGCAGGCATCCCAGGTCCGAAGTCAAATGCCCATTCTGTATTCATACTTATAGCTACGACACACTCCCTCCTATCCTTTTAATCCACTACTAGTCATACCCTCTACAATTTGTTTCTGGAAAACAAAGAATACAGCGATAACTGGAATTAGACTGACAATCGACATGGCAAACATCGCACCCCAGTTCGATGCTGACTCGCTATCAAGGAACATTTTAAGGGCCATGGAGACCGTATATTTCTCTGGAGAATTAAGATAAAGTACCGGTCCAAGTAAGTCCTCCCAGCGCCAGTAGAATGAGAAGATTGCGGCTGTCGCTAATGAAGATTTCAAGAGTGGCATAATAATCTGTAAGTACAACCGAAACTTACCACACCCATCAATAGATGCGGCGTCATCCAGTTCCCCTGGAATCGTTCTGATGAATTGAACCATCAAGAAAATAAAGAATGGCATTCCGAAGAATGAAGGCACAACAAGCGGTAGAATGGTATTAATCCAACCCAATTTCGTAAAGATGACATACTGGGGTACAAGCACGACATCATGTGGAAGCATTAACGTAACCATCATTAATGAGAACCAGAATTTCTGTCCAACGAATCGAAGTCTAGCGAATCCGAATGCAATTAAAGATGAAGATAGTACAGCTCCGATCGTTGCGATCACAACAATGACTGTTGTATTCATCAAGTATTTACTAAAAGGATAAATCGTCCCTTTCCATCCCACTGCATAATTACTCCAGATCCATGTCTCGGGAAACAGTGAATCTGCCGTCATGAATATGGTCCGACTTTCTTTGAAAGAGCTGAAGAGCATCCATAGAACTGGATAGAGCATTAGAATGGCAAGCGCTGCAACGATCACATGATAAATGGGCCATTTTATTCTTCTCCATGCCATATCAATCAGCGCCCCCCTTCCGTTTCGTAGAATACCCAGAACTTAGATGTCATAAAGAGGAGCCCTGTCATGATTCCTATAAGGATGAGCATCATCCAGGCCATAGCTGACGCATATCCCATATTATTGAACATAAATGCTTGGCGGAATAAATACAGAGAATACAACATCGTACCGTCCATAGGACCACCCTCACCCTTAGAGATAACATAGGCAGGGACGAATGTCATGAAGGCACTAATGGTCTGCATAATCGTATTGAACAACACAATTGGGCTGAGCAAAGGAAGAGTAATGCTGAAAAACTTCCGTATTGGTTTGGCACCATCCACTCCAGCGGCTTCATACATTTCTGGCGAGATATTCTTGAGACCCGCAAGGAAGATAAGCATGGACGATCCAAACTGCCATACCGATAACGAGATCAACATACCCAGAGAAGCACTAGGATTTCCGAACCACTGTACAGGACTTATCCCGAACCATCCTATAACACTATTCACAATTCCCTCGTTACTGAAGATGTTGCGCCACATAATGGATACGGCTACGCTACCTCCAATAATGGAAGGAAGATAATACATCGTTCTATATGCGCCTACCATCCGTGACTTTGTATTAAGTATCATAGCTACAAACAGAGCAAATATGAGGCGTAACGGAACCCCAAGTAACACATAGATCATCGTCACCCTTACTGAATTCCAATATTTAGGATCATTAAGGAACATCTTCTCGAAATTATCAAATCCAACCCATCGGGGTGAAGAGAACAAATTATAACTCGTGAATGATAAATAAAGTGAGATAATCATTGGTATAAGAGTAAATGCTAGAAAACCTATAATAAACGGGCTAATGAA
The DNA here is from genome assembly GCF_059445505.1 of Paenibacillus sp. Y301. Taxonomy (NCBI): domain Bacteria; kingdom Bacillati; phylum Bacillota; class Bacilli; order Caryophanales; family Paenibacillaceae; genus Paenibacillus; species Paenibacillus sp. Y301. The sequence continues at coordinate 20,960 of NZ_JCAIUL010000016.1, forward strand.
TGCATATCCGGTTAAATTCGATTTCAGTAATCCATGTCGTCGCAACATACCCTGCCTCCTATTGATCTGTTGTACCCCCTTATACATAACCATCAGATAGTCATTCGGAGATGGGTGTTTCCCCCCCTCCGAATGGTTGACTAATGATTCAAGTAAATCTATAGAATGAACTAGAATCTATAGGGTAGGTACGATCATTCAAATCCTGGTGCGCTTTGCTTCTACTTATTATTTGCTAGGATGGCATTTGCAGCTTCTCTAAATTTCGGTGCAACTTCTGCTGCAGTCGTCTGTCCAAAGTTGATACTTTCTGCATAATCCGTCAACATGGCAATAATTTCAGGAGATCCTACAGGAGGAGGAGAACTCATCGGTGAGGATTTAGGTTCCATTGCCGCTACGAAATCAAATACTTGCTTCGTTTGATCACTCAATTCAGGTGCCAAGGAATCTTTTATTTTGCTAGAGATAGGTACACCACGATCTCCCTTGATCAATTTGTTCGCTTCCACATCGTTAATCCAGAAGTCGATAAATTTCGCTGCTTCTTCCTTTGCTTTCGAGTTAGAAGTCACTGCCCAGTACATACTTGGTTGCATGTACAAACCTTTCTCCATATCGGGTCCAACCATAGGTGCGAATTCCATTGGACGGTTCACAACGGTCTGTAATCCTGAGAATTGATTCGACCACTGCCAAATACCAATCCCTTTTTCTTTCACAACATCAGACTCTTCCACAATTCCTTTGGATTGATTTATCACACCTGGATCCGGTGCAGCTCCTGTCTTCACCATCCGAGCAAGACGATCGAAATAATCTACGAATAATGCATCATCTTCATATCCAAGTGCTGTACCGTCAGAATTATATAACGTTAGACCTTTTGTACGAAGATAATAGTTGAAGAAAATATCTGGTGCCATGCCGCTATCAAAGTACAGCTTGCTAGCAGCCGCTTTATTCCCAAGCTCTTCGTACTTATCCCAGTCCCAATCTGCTGGAATCGTATCAATACCCACCTTCTTTAGAAGAGCCGGATCATATTGATACCCAAGAACATTAACCCCTGTCGGAATCCCATATTGCTTACCCGCAATGATTCCCGTGCTAAGTACATTCTCGTTAACATCACTTAGTTGAATCTGATTGTTCAAGTAAGGACTGAGATCTTCTAACTGTCCATTCTTGGCATACTGGCTAATATAAGAAACGTCCATTTGCAAAATGTCTGGGAGCTGATTCGCTGCTGCTTGAGGTGCGAGTTTCTTCCAGTAATCATCGAAAGAGGCATATTCAAAATCAATTTTTACGTTCGAATTTTTGACTTTGTACATATCGATAACTTTTTGTGTATATTCATGACGTGTGTCAGATCCCCACCAAGCAATTCGTAAAGTTACATTTTTCTTCGTATCCGTACTTTCCCCACTAGAACCCGTATTGCTAGCTGTCACTTCGCTATTACCATTGTTTGAGTTTGTGTTTCCACATGCCGTTACGAATAGAAGCATCATTACCGTCATCAACATTGTCGCTCTTTTCTTCATGTCATCTTCTCCCCTTTTCAAAAATGATCATTCACTTCCGCTCACTGTTGGTAGCGCTTTCATTATTACAATTTCATTCTCCCAAATTAGGAATTGGAATTGAATACACAAAACAGAGCTCTTGGTTTAAAAAACAGAGTTCTATACCCTATCGGAATTATCATTCATAGGATCTCTTGAATTCAGTAGGAGTCATACCCGTACTCTTCTTAAACACTTGACTAAAATATTGTGAGTTCCCTGCGAATCCAAACTTATCAGCAAGTTCGAACACCTTTACATCTCCGCCGAAACGTATATATTCGCATGCCCGTTTGATCCGATATTGATTCACATAATGGGAGAAATTACTGCCTGTCACTTTTTTGAAAATTTTCCCTAGATAATCAGGATTCATGTACAATATTTCATTCGCAACACCATTTAAAGATAACTCGTCATTTCCATAGTTGCTCTCAATAATTGCGATCATTTTATCTACCACAGAAGATTGACGATGAATGTAATTGTTATAGTAACCTGCGGTCAGTTGGCTTGCTTCTTTAAATACAAATGATTTGAGACCACCTAGCGTATTCATTTCAGCTAGCACGGCCATACCTTTGGTAAAAGAATTCGTCTCTTCTGGGGGACAAATCCGTATCATCGCTGCATATAGCTGAAGTATGTAGGATCGTGTAACGGCAATTTCTAATTTCTGTTCACCTAGTTGTCTGAATAATCTATCCATTTCATGGCATACTTCTTGCTCATTTCCTGATTTGACGAGCAGACAAAACTTCTCCTCATCTAAGATATCATGGAGATTTAGAACAACTTCTGTATCAGGTAGTGCTAAATCATGCATCATGATCAAGCTACCTTCACCTACATAGAATCGGTGATTCATACATTGCAGCATCTCCCGATACAATTTGCGGGAATGTACCATACGATCTGCATCGCTAAGTGCAATCGTTACATCCAATTTATAGAATCTAAAGAATGTCGATCTCACTGTCTCAATTCCCTGAATAAGGAGATCTACAAGGGGCGGATCAGTTAATAGGATTAATAGACATCCCTCAATTGTTGTGCTCAGCAGAACACCTTCCAGAATATCCTCCGCAATATTCTTCAGTGCGAACAAATGCTCATATTCGTGTGAATCATCCTGTCGGAATAGAATCATTCGGACGGTCTGACTATTTAATGGGAGTTCAAATAAGTCTTGATAATATTCCACATCGCTACTCCCGTATGTTTTATTGGTTATGAACTCCTTCAGGAATTGTTCTTTTACATGTGGAAGTACCTTTTTGAGGCCTTGTTTCATACGGTTCACAAATTCAGCATTCTCTTTCTGTTGTTCTCGTTCTTTGAGCAATTCAGCAATGGCCCCAAGAATCTGTCCCTCATTACAAGGTTTAAGTAAATAATGCTTCACACCATACTGCATTGCACGTCTGGCATAGTCGAAATCTTTGTATCCAGACAACATAATGAATTGGATGTTTGGGAAATTCACGGCGGTCTTCTCCACAAGACCCAGACCATCTAAACCTGGCATAGAAATATCACTGATGACAATGTCGGGCTGATTGGATTCAATTTTCTCATAGGCTTCTATCCCGTTTCTAGCGGTGTCGATCAGCATGCTCCCACAACTTCCCCAATCCACGACTTGGGAGATCCCTTCGAGAATGACACGTTCATCATCTACTAGCATTACTTTATACATCCTGATCATCTCCTTTGACATAGGGAATCGTAAGTTGTACAGAAGTCTGTATATTAGGTTCGCTTAGGATATGGATTCCCCACTCATTTCCAAAGGTTAATCGAATTCGCTCCTCTATATTAGAGAGTCCAATTCCTACACCCCTTGTCTGTACTTTGCCTGCTAATAGTCGTTTGATAAACTCAGGTTCCATACCCGGGCCATCATCTTCTATGGCAATATGAATGACTCCATTTCGTTCTTTTACCACAATACGAATCCGACAAGGTTCAATATTAGGCTCCAAAGCATAATGGATAGCATTCTCCACAATAGGTTGTAGCGTTAACTTAGGTATAAGTGCATTCTCAAGTGAATCAGGAATATGAACACTGAAATCAAGTCGCTCCTCGAATCGAGTCTTCTGTATTGTGATATAACTCCATACAATTTCCAATTCCTTACTAAGAGGGATCAGTGACTCATTGAAACTAACCGAACTCCTTAATAGAAATGCTAGGGACTCCACCATGGTAGATATCTGATCTTGTTTGTTCGCTTTTGCTAACCAATTGATCGATTCAAGCGTGTTATATAGAAAATGAGGATTGATCTGTGCTTGGAGCGCTTTAAGTTCAGTCTCTCGAATGAGAAGTTGCTTCGTATAATTCTCGTTAATTAATTCACGAATGCGTTGAATCATCATTTTGAAAGTACGATGGAGTAACCCCACCTCTGACTGAGGTGATGAAGGGATCGAACCTAGAGCGATTTCTTCCAGATTATCGAGATCTCCTTTTTCGATTTTTTTCATTTTTTTGATCAATCGATCAATCGGTCTAGTAATACTCAGCGCAAGTCTTGTACCAAACAAGATCGCCATCACAAAAATAAATATAAAGATCGTGGTAACAAAACTTTTGATGAACGTAATCTTTTCAAACATTTGTTGAAAGGGTGTGATGTGGAAGTATGTCCAATCTGTGTTCGAAGAACGGAATCTCGCCGTAAAGAATCTACCCTGCTCATAAGAATCTATACTATAGGGTGTATCATGATCCATTTCATTCAATATCTCAGTACCGGTAAGTAGAGGTTCCTCGGGGTAAAGAATGTCTTGACCATCCGTAATCATTAATTGGCCACCATTTCCTGCATCTTGCACTTGATCGTCCACAATTCTATCAATCCTAACCCTGAATACAAGGGTACCCAAGTTCTCTAGTGTGAATGTTGCATCTGTAAATGACTTGATTTGTCGCACACCTAGCAAGGAGAATCCTCTTCCCCCCATCATCCAAGCGTTTGAACCCTTGTTCTTTTCAGCTAATTGAATAAGATCCGTCTGTAAGGCTTGCGGAATCCCTTCCCGATTGCCCGCCACCATGGCGTTCTTTTCCTTGTCTATAACCATCATGGAATACACATATTTCTCTGAACCTGCAAAAGCGATAATTCGATTCGTTATCTTTTTGCGTAGTAATAATTTCTCATAGGCTGTACTCGCATGTTGTAACCTCATTAAGGAGCTCTGAATTTGTTCATCTGACACGACTTTAAAAGACAGTTCCTCCAGTTCCTTCAACTGACTCTCTATTCCAACCGAAGACATCGTTAGCACTTGAGAAGATTTCTCGTAAATCTGTTCATCGTATATACTAAATACATTTTTCAAAACGGTTATGTATATCGCAAAGCTGACTAACATTAATAATGAAATCAGGCCAATCATCTTATAATGGATGCTCGTATTTAAGTAAGCGCTTTTATATTTTGATATCAAAATAGAGTCAGCCCCCTATATCTATATTAATAAACAGTCGCCCCCGATAGAGACGACTGTTTAACATAGCTGTATAGTTTATTATGTTATGGATTTATAAAAGCTGTTCTTAATTTAGCACTATATTCTACATCAAAACCTAGTCCTGTAGCCAATACAGCTAATGGAACATAAGTCTTTCCTTCTTTGCCTACTTTATTTATAAAGGCCGGTGTACTAACAGGTATAGATTGACCATTTACTACTACACTTGATGAGCCAATTGTGATAACGACTGTTAAATCACCATTTGTAATCGTAGCACTGGATGTTTTGCTATCCCATATAGAAGTAGCCCCCACTGCATCAACGATATCTTTGATCGCAACATAGTTCTGATTATTTCGTAGTACAGGCTGATAAGGGGTCTTCAGCTCCTGTCCCTTCACCACAATTGTCATCGGCAATGCTTTGTCTACTGTGGATGGCTTCAGGTATTGTCCCCAAATGGTTTCTGCAAATACTTTAGCTATTGCCTCGTATCCTAATTGATTAGGATGGATATCTCGATCTACAATAATATGAGTCATTGTTGATTCACCACCAACGAATTCCTTCGCCACATGGGCTACCTTTACATTGACCCCTTGACTCTGATAACCTGCTGCTAACTTATCTACAACATCTGTGAATGCAGTGGCAGATGCAATCAAGTTAGGATATATCTCTCGGTTAGCAATGGAGGGGATCGGGTTATATTGATCGGCTACCACGATTAATGCATCTGGATTTAATTCATGTATATTACCAATGACAGAAGTCATAGAAGTCTTATAAGAAGTGAATAAGCTCTCCATACTCGACATGAGACCTTCGCTTCCTGATGTAAGTGAACTCTCAATAATAGGTTTGAAATCATTGCCACCGATAGTAATCGTAATGAGGTCAGCTGATGTAATATCCTCTTTTAGTTGAATTGCAGAAGCACCAATCTTGTCAGCTCTAGGATCAGGAAGACCTGCCTGAATGGCATCGGCTGTGATGGACTGTCCCTTCTTTGCTGCTTCAACGAAGTGTTCTAGACCTGTTCCCTTCAACCCTAATATGCCGTAATTGGCTACCGTTGTTCTCCCACGGAATAGTCCCTGCTCGTGTAATCTCTCCACGAAACCATAGGGTACGCTGTTCTCATCCATTGCTGGTTCATAACCAACTGAAAGAGAATCCCCAATGGCAACAACGCGATAGGAACTTTGCACAGGCCCTTCACTTGGTGTAGATGCACTTACTGCACCGATTAGCATAGAAGATAACAATACTAGTCCAGTTGTGGCCGAAATATACTTCTTCCATTGAAACATTCCTTCAACTCCCCCTGAATAACTCGCTACCCTCTATCATTCGATGGGTCTCGGTTTAACCATCTTACCATTAAAAATGTACGCAAAAAAAGAGTATTCCCTAAATTTTAAGGGAATTACTCTATTTTAAGGAAACTAATCCATTTTGAGTATTCAACTCTTCATCTTCTTCAATACATTCATACCCCTATAGTCCAGTCGCTTCCGCTTCCTTAAGAGAATCGACCAACTCATCATGAATATGTCCATTACTAGCTACGATATGTCTTACACTTAAATCATATGGACGTCCTAGGGTATCGGTAACGGTTCCGCCTGATTCTTTTACCAATAGGACACCCGCTGCTAAATCCCATGAATTCAGGCCAATTTCCCAATAACCGCTTATTCTACCCGTTGCTACATATGCCATGTGTAATGCTGCCGATCCACCAGAACGAATATTACGAACATTTGGAGCTAGATGCTGCAATCCTACCATGTTGATAGGAAAAGCGAAACTATGATCTGCAGGAAATCCCGTTGCTAGAAGACTTGTTGCCAATGTATTCTCTATGGATACATGGGTAGGATTACCGTGTACGTAAGCTCCCTTCCCTTTCTCAGCCACAAACAATTCATCTCTAGAGGGATCATAAATGACACCTACAATGACTTCTCCTTTATGGGCAAGCGCAATGGACACGGCATAAAAAGGATATCCATGTACATAATTTGTTGTACCATCTACAGGATCAACAATCCATAAGTATTCTTCTTCTATAGATTCTTCCAACGCCCGTGCTGAAGCTTGTGGTCCAGGTTCGACCCCTTCTTCACCAAGAATAGCATGATCCGGGAAATGAGTCAGAATAAGCTTACGAATCATCTGCTCCGCACCTTTATCTACTTCAGTCACTAGATCTTGCGGAGAATACTTAGTACTCAATTCTTTAACTGTACCTAATTTACTCTTAATCCATTCCCCAGCTTTTGCTGCCGCATTAATCGCGACTGCGGTATATCCCTTGCTTGTCACGACATAAGGAACCTTTTCCTCTCTGTTCAAAGCACTCATCTACTTTCTGTTTAAATCTATCAATTCATTTCTCTTTTTTACAAGTATACGCCATTCCTTGTTCAAAGTTTCAGACAAATGGCGCTATTATAGCCTTTTTTCGACTAATTGATGATATTGTTCTTCCATAACAAACAAAAAGTCCGTCCCTTGCCGCGCCTTTCCTTGGGCTTGGATCCAGAACGAACTTTGATATTGTTCATACTTCAGTGCTCATATGATTGAGCTTAATTGTAATGGAGTCTAGACCCCGGTAATGTGATATCCACTATCAACATATATGACTTCACCAGTAATACCTCGGGATAAGTGGCTCATTAAGAACATTGCGGTATCTCCAACTTCTGCCGTATCCGTTCCACGACGAAGAGGGGCTTTCTCCTCAACAATCTTCAGAATGGAGTTGAAATCTCCAATTCCCTTAGCAGCCAAGGTACGAATAGGTCCTGCTGAGATTGCGTTAACACGGATATTTCGTTCTCCTAGATCATTAGCCAAATACATAACAGAAGACTCTAAAGCAGCCTTAGCCACACCCATTACGTTGTAATTGCGCATCACGCGTACAGCACCCATATAACTCAACGTTACCACGCTACCGCCTTCAGTCATAAGTGGCTGTAATCGTTGAACCACAGCAACGAGCGAATACACGCTTACGTCATGAGCTAGAGCGAAGCCATCACGGGATGTATCGTAGAATTGGCCTTCTAGATCTTCTCCTTTTGCAAAAGCTATACAATGTGCAATACCATGAAGTACACCAAATTCACCCTTCAGTGTCTCCGCAAGTTGATCGATATCTGCATCGTTGGTTACGTTACAAGGAAGAACTAGCGAATTTGGAATCGTGTCTGCTAGCTTACGAACACGTCCTTCTACCCGTTCACTTTCATATGTAAATGCAAGTCGTGCGCCTTGGTCTGCTAAGCTCTGAGCGATCCCCCAAGCAATGCTCCGATCATTTGCAACACCCATCACAACGATATTCTTTCCTTCTAACAGCTTCCCCACCATTATTATCTCCCTTCAACCATTCAAAGTAATCATGATTACATTTCAAAATACCTCATTTTACCTTTCATTTCAAGCACGGATTCACTTTCACAGTTAAGGGAGAATTTCGATGGTTGACCCATCCCGAATAGTTACCCCTTCAGAAGTGAACTGAGCCATATCCTCCATCAATCCAAACAAAGCCACATCTTTATTTTTCGCTTCAATCATAACATCCAAATTCTGCGTGTCGCCTGAGATATGTCTCAAGAAATCCAGTAGTGGACCGATCTCGATGCCATCTGCATGACTTCGGATATCCGTGACACTCTTCGGGCTAGATACATGAATCTTAGGAGCAAGTGGCATACCAGGTAATGTATCAGCTTGTGCTAGTGGGCTACCCCATGTCTTAAGAATATCTGGCCACAGGTCCCAAGGTTGCTCTCCCTCGTTGTTCACCCATTGATGATGAATATCCAGAACCATAGGTAGTCCAACATGCTGGCATACGTTCAAAGTCTCAACAGCATTAAATGTCTTATCGTCATTCTCAAGCGTTAGCCGTTCCTGAATATCACTACTCAATTGGGCAAAATGCTCTTCAAACCTCGCTGCTGCAGACAGCTTGTCTCCATAAGCTCCGCCTATATGAATATTGTTCTTAGCCGTAGCATTCAGACCCATCGCTGTAAGCATAGACACATGATGATGGAGATCACGAACCGAGCTGATTAACACCTCAGGACGAGGCGTACTTAACACGGTGAAATGATCAGGATGAAAGGAGACTCTCATTCCATGTTTGTTAATGTAGTCTCCTACTTCAAGAAATGAATCCTTCAGTGCGATCATAGGGTTCCAATCTGCAAGATCCCCATGTGTTGCTAATGGAATCAACTTTGAAGAGAATCGATATACCTTAATGTCATGTCCAATACAATGCTTCAGAAGCCGCAACGTATTGTGCAGATTCTCCTGAGCAATTCGCTCCAGCTTCCGAAGCGCCGCTTCCCGATCAGATATCTTATTGAAACTCGCCATCGTCATCGTCTTGGAAGGAGATGCATTCTGCACCACCTTAGACATCGCTACATAACCGAAACGAACAATCATGCCTCTTGTTCGCAGAAGAACATCTCATACGCTAAATTAGTCTGAATTCGAGATTCATCATCATTTAGTTTACGAATGAACTCCATCTCCACTTCTGTCACTTCGTCTCCCTGAAAGTTAATTTCAGCGATACATCCGACAATTTTGACGATTGCAATAGCCACATTATTCGGTGTGTACGCAATGACCTTCTGTCCTGTTGGATAGACGCGAAAGCCTTTCTTAACCATTTTTCCACGTCCATATTCTAACAATTCATAGAGTTCCTGTTCATTCTTGAACTTACATACTGAATTAAATTCCGTCTGAAAACCCATACCGAATTCCTCTTTTCTTCAACTCAAGATAAGAAGATTGGACTACAGATCGTTATTGTAATCCAACTCCTGCTTGCTGGCGTAACGTTCTAATGCCAATTCAATCATACGATCTAGCAACGCAGCATAACTTAAGCCTGTCTCGCGCCACAATAGTGGATACATACTGTAAGGAGTAAATCCAGGCATTGTATTTAATTCGTTAATGAATATAGCTTGATCTGATTTACGTACGAAGAAATCTGCACGGCTAATTCCACTGCCTTCAATCGCTTGGAATGCAATAATAGCAGCTTCACGAATGCGATCGGCCATTTCTGAATCTAATGGTGCAGGAATCAACATTTGTGACTGACCATCTGTATATTTTGCAGCATAGTCATAATACTCACTAGTGGATACGATCTCACCAGGAACGGAGGCCATAGGTTCATCATTCCCAAGTACGCTAACTTCCACTTCTCTAGCATCGACAAATTCTTCAACAATAACCTTAATATCATAACGGAAGGCATATTCCACGGCAGCTGTAAGCTCTTCACGGTCTTTCGCCTTCGAAATTCCTACGCTAGATCCTAGATTAGCTGGTTTAACAAAACATGGATAACCTAAATGATCCTCTACACCTAAGATCAGGTTATAGCTATCGCGCTTCCATTGACTACGTGTAAAATAACGATAACCACATTGTGGCAACCCTGCTTCCGCAAATAACTTCTTCATAACGACTTTATCCATCCCTGCAGCTGAAGCCAATACTCCAGCACCAACATAAGGCATGTTAGCCATTTCAAATAATCCCTGAATCGTACCATCTTCACCAAACGTACCATGAAGTAGTGGGAACATCAGATCCAATGTTGTAGAAGATTCATCACCAGCGTATAACCGACTGAACAGTACACTTAACGCTGCTTGTGTTCCTTCTGAATGATTCTCAAGTTTAAGATCTTCAATCCGTTCAAAAGGAGACCGTCGTACTTCCCCTTTCCGCCAATCACCTTGCTTCGTAATATACAATGGAACAATTTCATATTTATTGTAATCAAAGGCATTCATGACCGCGAATGCTGTTTGTAATGAAACTTCATGTTCTCCCGATTTACCGCCGTATACAAGACCTACTGTAGATTTACTCATGCCTAACCTCTTTCTTTCATATATAATTTAATTCTTTTGATCCCTAAAACACATCAGAGATGTGCAAAAACTGATACTTTGTATTCTCCTGCCATGCGTAGGAATCTTTATAATCCCAATAACGATGCCGACTACTTACCGTATTAGCATTGACTAACGGCATTCCACCCGCATCATAGGCTGTCACAATGGTACTATGCTCGTAGTTGCCATTACCATCCCAATCGTAAACAATCACATCACCTAGCATCAGTTGCTCGGGCCGGTCAACGACTTCCGCTCTCAAACCCCACGTACTAGTTCTAAGCATCTGTTCTAGGCTATTGGACACCGCCCAACTATAACTCCACCATTCCTTACCATTAATAAATCCTTTGTACCACCATCCTGTAGCTCTGTTACCAGTATAGTGGATTGGAGCCCCCCCTGCAAAGAGACATTGCGAGATATAGTTCGTGCAATTGACAGCAAAAGCTGTGAATTCTGGATTCTCCGTGTCCCACCATTGATTTGCATAAGCTACAGCCTCTTCTCGACGATACTTCGTCGAACGCCGTCCCGCTCCACCACCCAATACATGAGCATTTAGATAGGGACCTGTTCCTCCGCCATACATATCTTCTGTACTATTAGATGGCACAGCATGTTGTAGGGTGGGATGCCGTTCTACAGTCAGCTGTTCCACGGACACAATTACCCATTCCTCACCATCTCGAATAAAGGTAAGCCGTTGACGTTGAATCGTGTCTTCCCGATGAGTCATTCCACCCTTAGTATAAAAGAGTGAGGAATGCAATTGGATATCTACAACCACTTCTTGTGGTGTTTCTTGAATCGTTCGTAGTAGCGTGGCCCTTGTCTCGCTCCGTAACGGCTGAGCATCTCGTGACACATACCATTCATTAAGCCTTCTTGTGCGTTCCGATCTCTCCATTAAAAAGTGAAGATCCGTTACAATTTGATTCCTTGTCTCTCCGTGATCATCGATCTGACATTGATTATATTGGTTGACGTAAGTAAAAAGGACTTGCTTCCATTCCTGCTCCATAAGAACATTTCTCCCCTTCTGCAAATGGTATACACCTATATATTTCAATATATGAGCGTAATCCTTGCACTATCCATTTATTCTCATGGAATAGGGTCATGATGAATCTTCCTAAGGCTGAATTCATCTCCGGATACATGCTTGCCAAATACGTTATGAACGTGGTCGTGTGCTCCAAATTAGGACTCAAATAAAGTCAAAAACTTCTTTACTACCTTCAATGTAAACGGTATACTTAAATTAAACATTAAATTATGAAATTATGTTTCATCTAGTGAAACAATGGCAGTATTCTCAACAATAAGGAGGAAATTGTGTATGTCAGGAAAAGATCAATTCTCTACCGCTCGTAATCTAGAAGTTGGTGGTAAGAACTATCGTTACTACAGCCTACAATCTTTAGAAGATCAAGGTATTGGAAGTATTTCAACACTACCTTACTCCATTAAAGTACTTTTAGAGGCTGCTGTTCGTCAGTTCGATGGACGGGCAATAACAGAAGAACACATTAAACAACTAGCCGACTGGAATAAGGGTCGTGACGAGAACAAAGAAATTCCGTTTATTCCAGCACGGATCGTACTGCAAGACTTCACTGGTGTACCCGTAGTTGTTGATCTAGCCGCAATGCGTGATACCGTGAAAAAGGCCGGTGGTGATCCTAAGAAGATTAACCCCCTAGTGCCTGTCGATCTTGTCATAGACCACTCTGTAATGGTTGATGCATTCGGCACAGCGGATGCGCTTGAGTATAATATGGAAGTTGAATTTGAACGGAATGAAGAACGCTATCGCTTCTTACGTTGGGCTCAAACAGCATTCAATAACTTCCGTGCTGTTCCTCCTGCAACCGGAATCGTACACCAAGTCAATCTTGAGTACCTCGCCTCTGTTGCAGCAACGAAGACGATTGATGGAGAGACTGTTGTTTATCCTGACTCCTTAGTAGGAACGGATTCCCACACTACCATGATTAACGGACTTGGTGTTGTTGGTTGGGGCGTAGGTGGAATTGAAGCAGAAGCTGGAATGCTTGGACAACCGCTTTACTTCATCATGCCTGATGTTGTTGGATTCAAGCTCACAGGTAGCCTAACAGAAGGCGCAACCGCGACAGACTTAGCTCTAACCGTAACTCAAATTTTGCGTAAAAAGGGTGTTGTTGGTAAATTCGTCGAGTTCTACGGCCCAGGCTTAGCAAACATTAGCCTAGCTGATCGTGCTACTGTGGCTAATATGGCTCCTGAATATGGCGCTACTATTGGTTACTTCCCAGTAGATGATGAGACGTTGACATACCTACGTAATACAGGACGTTCTGATGAACAGGTTGCGCTAGTAGAAGCTTACTACAAGGCACAACATATGTTCCGCACGGTAGATACTGTCGATCCTGAATTTACAGATGTGATTGAACTCGATTTGGCTTCTATCGTACCTAGCTTAGCTGGTCCGAAACGTCCTCAGGATCGTATTGAATTGACTCATATGAAGGATGCCTTCAATGACATCATGCGGACACCTGTTGATAAAGGTGGTTATGGTCTTAGTGATAGCAAAATTGAGGAGACTATAAAGATTCAACATTCCGACGGTTCAGTTAGTGAACTTGGAACAGGTGCTGTCGTTATTGCTGCTATTACTAGCTGTACGAACACTTCCAACCCAAGTGTAATGCTAGGGGCTGGGCTTCTTGCGAAGAAGGCAGTAGAACGCGGATTAAAAAAACCAGGTTATGTGAAGAGCAGTCTAACACCAGGTTCCCTTGTCGTAACCGAATATCTGAAGAAAGCAGGACTACTAGAATCACTTGAGGCTCTTGGGTTCTACCTTGCGGGATATGGATGTGCAACATGTATTGGTAACTCAGGTCCACTACCTGATGAAGTAAGCCAAGCGATTGCAGATAACGATCTGACGGTGGCTGCCGTATTATCAGGTAACCGTAACTTTGAGGGTCGTGTTCATGCTCAGGTTAAGGCTAACTATCTTGCTTCCCCACCATTAGTTGTAGCCTATGCTCTTGCAGGAACGGTTAATATTGACCTGAACAATGATCCGTTGGGTTATGATCAGAATAATCAACCTGTCTATCTGAAAGATATCTGGCCAACTTCTGCAGAGATTAAAGAAGCTATTGGCATGTCCCTTACACCAGAAATGTTCCGTCAGAAGTACGAGAATGTATTTACAGCGAATGAACGTTGGAATGCCATTCCTGTACCCGAAGGTGAACTCTATGAATGGGATGATAAATCCACTTACATTCAGAACCCACCATTCTTCGAGAATCTTGGAACGGATCTAACCGATATTGAAGATATTCGTTCTGCTCGTGTATTAGCCCTTCTCAGTGATTCGGTCACAACAGACCATATTTCACCAGCGGGTAGCATTTCACCTTCTAGCCCTGCAGGTCTTTATTTGAAAGAACACGGCGTGGAACGCAAAGATTTCAACTCCTACGGCTCCCGACGTGGTAACCACGAAGTTATGATGCGTGGAACCTTCGCCAACATTCGTATTCGTAACCAAGTCGCTCCAGGAACGGAAGGCGGCGTAACTACGAACCTATTAACTGACGAAGTGATGTCCATTTATGATGCTTCTATGGATTATCAAGACCATAAACAGAATCTGATCGTCATTGCAGGTAAAGAGTATGGAACAGGTAGCTCGCGTGACTGGGCTGCAAAAGGGACTACTCTTCTCGGTGTCAAAGCAGTCATTGCAGAGAGCTATGAACGTATCCACCGTAGTAACCTTGTTGGTATGGGCGTTCTGCCTTTACAATTCCAAGATGGTACTGGCTGGACTAGTCTCGGACTTAATGGTCGTGAAACATTTGATATCGTCGGTGTTAACAATGACATTAAACCAGGTCAAGAACTTACGGTCACTGCAACTCGTGAAGACGGTACACAATTTGACTTCACCGTTACAGCACGTTTAGACAGTATGGTTGATGTTGATTATTATCATAATGGTGGTATTCTACAAACGGTACTCCGCCAAATGATTAAGAACGGGTAAAGCATGAAATAATACGTCATTTATAAAATATTCAGAAGTCCCATGAAGATATTCTTTCTGCATGGGGCTTTTTTCTAACTTTATTTAAAATAATAAATAGTTGTTTAATCCATGTCTGGGTCGGGTATAAAAGGATATAGCGTGAATCACGCTTAATCATGAACACATAGGAGGTATCGTCTTATGCTGAACATTAATTACATTATCCCGTACCACTCTCAATATCATCGTCCACAAATCACAAGTCCTTCGAAGAAGGATAGCTCTGACGACTCCTCCAAAAAAACCTTTCAAGATATTCTTATCGAGAAAATGGGGAAAACCAAATAATTTTAACTCATCAACTACATAGAACTTACTTATAAAGAGCGCCACTGGACATATCCAGTGGCGCTCTTTTGCCTAATTCATAATTTCACTATTCACAAACTATGTTCCATCTGTTATATTTGTTGTATAACAGATATAAATATCAAACAAGGAGAGGAACTTATTGATTATTCAACTTGATATGCAATCCGATGTTCCAATCTATACGCAACTGATAAATCAAATTATCGAGGGAATTGCTAGCGGCGATCTTCAACTGGGTGAGGCCCTCCCTTCTGTTCGTGGTCTAGCATCCGATATTGGAGTCAACCTGCATACGGTTAACAAGGCATATACGTTACTGAAACAGGAAGGATTCATTCAAATCCATCGGCAAAAAGGTGTCGTTGTGCAACCCGATGGCATGCCTGGGGTGACTCCCGAGTATGAATTCAAACAACATGACCAATTAAAACCCATCATTGCCGAAGCCATATGTCGCGGAATGACAAAGGAACAACTCCTCCACATTACCGAACATATTCACGATGAAATTCTGAACATAAAGGAGAATGACTAATGGATTGGCTCTCTACCCTTATTCTGATACTTATGTTTGTGCCCGTCTCGCTACTGCTCATTTGTACGCCATATCTCACTCGTGACACCGTTAGCTTTGGTGTATCTGTCAGCGAAGAGATGTACTATAGTGAGCCCCTACGATCGTTACGTAAAAAGTATGTCTGGATGAATTCTCTCATCTATACGGTGGTACTCTTATTATGTATCATCACCTCAGCCATAAGTGATGCTGTGCATCAAGAGGATATCATCGGAATCTGCGTCGGAATCATTGTCGTTAGTTCCCTAATTATTAATTATTTGTTTTACTTAAAGATGAAGAAATACAAATCCGAACACCCGATTACCCCATCACCTAGATCCTCCATCCTCGCTGTGGATACAGGATTTAGACGCAATAAACTAATCTTCTCAAACAAGTGGTTCATCATTCATTTCATAATAACCATTGTTAGTGCATTTCTAGCGTTAAAATACTATGATCAATTCCCTGACACCATAGCTATGAAGTTCGATTTTCAAGGTCATGTGACAAATAGTGTAGCTAAATCCTACTCAAGCGTACTCGGCCTTAACTTAATGCAATTTGTGATGACATGCTTATTCATGTTCTTGAACTGGGCAATTCTTAAGAGCAAACAACAGATCAGCTCTAGTAATCCAGAGAAGTCGATTAAGCAGAACACACTATTCCGTCGCAGATCATCATTGTTAATGCTGATTATAGGACTGCTTATAGTACTGTTATTTTCATTCATCCAGTTGAACATGCTATTCGAGTTAAATACAGAAATGGTCGGGCTTGTCAGTACCATCCTAATAGCTATCATTATTATAGGAACCATGGTTTTTGCATTCACCACGGGTCAGGGCGGTAGCCGTATCGGTAGAACACCAACAAGTTCACATACAGCACCCATCAATGATGATTCTCACTGGAAACTCGGTGGCATTTATTTCAACCCTCAAGATCCATCCATCTGGATTGAGAAACGGATGGGGATTGGTTGGACTGTCAATTTTGCTAGACCCATGGCTTGGGTGTTCTTGCTCGCTATTCCAGCTGTTAGCATCATTGTCTCTCTTTTCGTTAGCTAGGTTTAGCTTGAAATTTATACAAAGGAGAATGATTATGAAGAAATTCAAAGTCGTACGAACCGTAACAGCTGCTTCTATCGCCTTAAGTCTCGCTATACCTATGACAGTCGCCTCAGCTATGTCCGAACCAATTGATACAACCGCACCTGTTCGTGAGACAGCAAAATCCCTTGGCGCCATGGTGAAATGGGATCAAGTATCCCACAAGGTAACCATCACGAAGGGAACTACAACGTTGGTTCTTGCTATAGGTGATTCACAGGCTACCGTAAATGGGAAATCTGTCGCCTTAGCTGAGCCCGTCCAAATAGTTTCGAACCAAGCCATGATACCCGTGGAATTCATGAATCTCATCTTTGCCGGAACAGAATCCACTCCCCATGAATCAGTATCGATGGATACCGCAGATCTGTTCTTGGATCAGTTACAAGTCGGAAATGGAGCCAAAGCATACGAATATATGAGCCCTGCATTGAAACAAGTCTTACCTTCTCAGATTCTAGATGTTCTATGGGGCAATTACGAACAAGTCTATGGCAAATCTGTTGGCGGAGAACCTATTAAGACAGAGAAAACGAATGCCATTCATCGAAATGTGACTTATAGCATCAAGACAAACACAATTCCCTTCAATATTACATTACGCCTGAATCAAGAAGGACAGATCGACGATATGAATATAGCCGTAACGTCGGCTTCAACTTATCAGAAGCCATCCTATGACAATCCGGCAACTTACACCGAACAAGAAGTCGTCGTGGGAAAGGGTACACTTGCGCTACCTGGTACCCTCACTATGCCAGTTGGTGAAGGACCATTCCCGGCAGTTGTATTAGTACACGGCTCTGGACCCAACGATCGTGATTCCTCTATAGGTGGTGCTAAGCCTCTACATGATCTTGCCGTCGGCCTCGCCGCAAAGGGCATTGCTGTTCTTCGATACGATAAGGTGACATATGAACATACCTTTAAAGTAGCCACCAATTCGAAGTTCACATTGAAGAATGAGACTGTTGATGATGCTATCTCAGCTGTAGAACTATTGCATTCAAATCCTAAAATATCCTCTTCTCACATTTATGTCGCGGGTCATAGCCAAGGTGGATACGCTATGCCACTCATTGTCGCAGCTGATATAGATGGCGATATCGCTGGCACTATTCTTTTATCCGGACCAAGTTCCAAATTTGTTGATGTACTAGAGGAACAACTGAAAGAAGTGATTCATCGAATCAAGGAATTAGGTCAAGATCCTGCACCTTATGAAGCGCAAGCTGCACAGTGGTCAGCCATTACGGCCATCGTGAAAGACCCTCAATATTCAGTTGACCATCTTCCAGAGGCATTTCCAATTCAACCGGCTTATTGGTGGTTCGAACAAAGAGATTACAAGCCAACCGACCTTGCCAAGAAGCAAACGGGTCCCATGCTTGTACTACAAGGAGTGAATGACTGGCAAGTACCTATCGCTGAATTTAATGCTTGGAAGAGCGAGTTGAAGCACAGGCAGGATGTGGAATACAAATCATATCCTAACGTGACACACCTTCTAAATGAATATAGTGGAATTTCTACTGGCGAGGAGTATGCTCAACCTTCTAACGTCGCTCCGATTATTATTGAAGATATCGCCACTTGGATTCACAAACATAAATAAACATCTCAATATATATATATATAATATAAAAAAATAGAGAAGGGCAGCATCCTGCCCTTCTCTATTCGTGTCCAGATAGCTTTCAACTACTTCCAAGTAACAAACACTTTCAAATCTCCCGTCTCTTCAAAAGGACTATGATTATATGAGATTCCCTTGATATTTAACGTATATAAATATTGAAGAGCCTCCATCAACGTGGCTTCATCGCCATGGAACCTGAATATAATTGATCGATTACCTTGTGCAATGGTTTCCTTAACTTTTGCTTTTAATTGAGTAGAAGATGCTACAATTTCACCTTTATCATACAGTTGATACTGAAGATCCTTCACTAACTTCTTATAAAAGCTTGTCTTGCTTCCACCTTGCTGAACAAGTGTAGATAATGTGTTGCGATATAACGTCACCGCTGCTGGATACGGCTTGGTCCATGTATGATCTTTACGCATCTGTTTATCATTTCTTAAATAATATTCTATGCCTACTCCATTTTTCTGATCAGGAACCGGATCGTCCCATGTAGTATCCAAGTGATACCACGCACCTGATATAAGAACTAAGTTCCATGCATGAAGTTGACTTACTCGACTTCCCGCAGGTGTAGCAGTACCCTCTACAATTTTATTCTGTATTCCTGCTTCCTTCAGCATCTTGTAAGTCAACAGGGAGTATCCCTGACATACAGCACTTCCCGTACTGAGACCTTCATATGCCGTATATTTCTGTAGCGTTGTGTCATATTGCAGATGAATGACGATCCAGTCATGGATCGCTTTGACCTTCTCGTGATCATTCATTCCCGGAGTGATAATTTCATTCAGCACAGTCTTTACACGTTTCTCTACATATGCCGTTTGTTGGGCACTCTCGCGATAACTAAGTTTAACTGTTACATCCGCTGCACTCGGGCTACCTTTATAAGAATATCCATAACTTGCAATCGTATAATTGATATATGGATCGCTCTCCATTGCTTGGTCCAAAGCTTGTTTTAATTGTGTTTTGAGCGATTTAGTCTTGCCCTTATATACAAACGTTACATTCACTTGATGACTATTCATAGCTGACAGTAATACTTGTTGGATGTCACTCACGGATTTCACAACCACAGTAGCCTTTGAAGCAGCAAAAGCATGCTCAAAATCCACAGTAGGTGGAACTGCAACCGCCATTAAAGTTCCGATCAACAGTACTTTTACAAATTGATAGCGGTTTTTTCTCATGATTACCCTGCCCTTCTCTAGCTAATTCCCACAAATATTGTATCACATCCTTATTGTATAAGTGCAATGTGCGTGCGGTGCTAACCATTCGACTACCCAACAGTAACAGAATCCCTAACCCTCAATAACCAAATATATGCTTAGAATATATAAAAATACCTCTAAGCCTCTTCCTTATCTCATTACAAAAAAATCCGTTACTCTCTCCTATATGAAGAGAACAACGGATCATTTAGCATGACTATTTAAATTTATTAACGGAAAGCAACAAGTTTATCATTCAAATCACGTGTTTGTCCGTATACTTCCTGGTATAGACTGAACAATTTCTCATATACTGCTACCGCTTCTGGATTCGGTTCATACGATTTAGCTGTACGTAAGAAATGTGATGCACATGCTTGTAGGGATGGGAACCATCCACTTCCGTATGCTGCAAGCATTGCTGCTCCCATTGCAGGTCCCTGCTCACTTTCCAACTTCAGAATCGTGGCATTGAAGATATCCGCTTGCATCTGCAACCAATTCTCATTCTTCGTTCCTCCACCAATGGAGATGACCTCAGATATCGTCTTACCTGATTCCCGTAGGATTTCAATCGATTCCTTCAGCGAGAACGTAATACCTTCCATAACAGAACGAGCGAAATGCGCACGACCATGTCCTGCATCGATTCCAATAAAGCTACCACGAATGTTAGCATCTGGATGCGGAGTACGTTCACCAACAATATATGGCGTAAAGAGTAGACCACCGCTACCTACAGGAATCTGATCGATTCCTTCAAGCATTTGATCGAACGAGAGGTCTGCAGCGAACTTTTCTTTGAACCACTGTAGACTGTATCCTCCTGCTAGCGTAACACCCATAATGTAGAAAGCATCCTTCTCACCATGATTGAAGAAATGCACTTTTCCTTCGAAGTCTAGATTCTTACGTTCTTCATAAGAAAGAATAACACCTGAAGTACCAATACTGCACATTGTTTGTCCTTCACTTAGAATACCCGCACCGATCGCGCCGCAGGCATTATCTGCACCACCTGCAAATACCTTCGTAGAAGGAAGTAAGCCAGATTTCGCTGCGATATCAGGAAGTAATGTTCCCACTTCGTCGAAAGATTCAACTAATTTTGGACATAGAGATACTGGCAAGTCGAATGCGCTCGCAATCTTTTCACTCCAATTCTTACCCGCTACATCAAGTAGTAGTGTTCCTGCTGCATCTGAATAATCCATGGCATAATCGCCAGTTAAACGATAACGCACATAATCCTTAGGCAGTAAGAATAATGCTGCTTGCTTAAGCAGTTCAGGTTCATTCTCTTGTACCCATAGGATTTTAGGTAATGTGAATCCTTCTAACGCACGATTACGTGCGATTTGTAGAAGATCTGCACCTAACGTCTTCTCAATCTTACGACACTGTGGCGTCGTACGTGTATCATTCCATAGGATCGCATTGCGAAGTACTTTCCCGGCTTGATCCACTAACACTAACCCATGCATTTGTCCGGAGAAGCTTAGTCCTTCGACTTCCGAAGGCTTAACACCGGAATCTTTCATCATTTTGTGTAAAGCAATCAACGTTTTCTCTACCCATTCTTCAGGATCCTGTTCACTATACCCTGGTTTCGGTTGAAGCAGTGGATACGCTTCCGTTGCTTCGAACACTACGCGACCTTCTTTGTCTACTAGCACCGTCTTTACTGCACTAGTACCTAAGTCCACCCCAATAACGTAACTCATCATAATCCTCCTAGTTAAAAATAATAAAAAAAAGAAGACCGCCGCCTTCCCGTGGGAAAGGAGCGGCGGCCCTTAAACCTTTATAAATAGAATACTATTTATGCATAGATGTATTGATTCAATGTTGCTTTAAGTTGCTCTTGACGACCTGAGATGTTCTTACGTGGATTCTCATTGTTAAGGGCGTAGTCAGCAAGTGATGATAATGTAGCTTTACCATTCACAACATCTGCTCCGATACCTTCGCTGAAACTGCTATAACGAGTTTCGATGAAGCTATCAAATACGCGATCTTCGATCAATTTAGCAGCAACTCTCAAACCTTTAGCATAAGTATCCATTCCTGCAATGTGTGCCAAGAACAAATCTTCAGGCTCGAAGGAAGCACGACGTACTTTAGCATCAAAGTTTACGCCACCACGGCCAATTCCGCCATTCTTAAGAACTTCATACATTGTAAGTGTTGCATCGTAGATATCTGTAGGGAATTCATCCGTATCCCATCCAAGAAGCATATCTCCTTGGTTAGCATCCAATGAACCAAGCATACCGTTAATTCGAGCTACACGAATCTCATGATCAAATGTATGTCCAGCTAGTGTAGCATGGTTAGCTTCAAGGTTAAGTTTGAAGTGTTTGTCCAAACCGTATTTTTGCAAGAATGCAATAGAAGTAGCTGCATCATAGTCATATTGATGTTTAGTAGGTTCTTTTGGTTTAGGCTCGATCAAGAATTGCGCATCGAAGCCAATTTCCTTAGCATAATCTACAGCCATGTGGAACATGCGACCTAAGTTGTCTTGTTCCAATTGTAGATCTGTATTAAGAAGAGTTTCGTAACCTTCACGACCGCCCCAGAACACATAGTTCTCAGCGCCAAGACGTTTACCAACTTCAAGACCCTTCTTGATTTGTGCTGCAGCGTGAGCATATACATCAGCATTGTTTGTTGATGCTGCACCATGCATGAAGCGTGGGTTAGTGAACATGTTCGCTGTGTTCCACAACAATTTCTTACCTGTTGCTTTCATTTGATCTTCAATCAATCCAACGATAACATCAATGTTAGCTTGGAATTCACGAAGGTTGTTACCTTCAGGAGCAATATCAATATCATGGAAGCAGAAGAACGGTAAGTTCATTTTTTCCATAAATTCAAAGCCAGCTTCAACGCGAGCTTTCGCTAGATCCATACCTGTATATTTATCCCAAGGACGAACAGCAGTGTTAGCACCAAATGGGTCTGAACCGCCAGCAGTCAATGTATGCCAATAAGCCATACCGAAACGGAAATGTTCTTCCATTGTTTTACCTGCAATTACTTCTTCTGGGTTATAATTTTTAAATGCAAAAGGGTTAGTCGATCCGTTGCCTTCATAAGCAATTTTTCCAACTTGTTCAAAATAGGCCATGATAAAATGTCCTCCTCATATTTGTAAAGTAATCGCTATCACCGTTATCCTATCACATATGTTATACTTTGTCTATTGGATAAACAAAGTTTAAAATCCTATACTGTTTTAGAAGGGATGTGTACATTTCACATGAAAATCACCGGTGATCAAGCGCTGGTTAAAAAAATAAATAAGTCGATAGTACTCGATACCATTCGTCGTCATAATCCACTGTCTCGTATACAGATCTCTGAAAAAACAGGTCTTAATAAAGCGACGGTGTCGAACCTTGTGCTTGAATTGTTAGAGAGTCATTTGGTTCAAGAAATAGGTCCTGGAGAATCTAGCGGTGGACGTAAACCACTTATGTTACTTTTCCATCGGAATGCAGGCCATGCCATAGGTATGGAACTAAGTGTCACCCATTTGAAAGGGGTATTAACGGATCTCGAAGATCACGTGCTCGCCGAATATAGTGTTGAATTGAAGCATCACGATATTCCTTTTGTATTCGATGAAATGAAGACAGCCATTCAGACTCTTATGCAACAAGCCCCCTCTTCTCCTCATGGTATTGTCGGCATAGGCCTAGGTGTGCCAGGAATGGTCGATGAAGCAGGAACGATCCTATTTGCACCCAATCTTGGTTGGGAGAAGGTTCCGTTGAAAGACATGCTGGAGGAAACTTTCGGTATTCCTGTAACTGTCGATAATGAAGCGAATGCGGGAGCAGAAGGTGAACTCCACTACGGTACCTCTGTTGGCGTCCGTCATCTCATCTACATCAGTGCAGGCATGGGGATCGGTTCTGGTATTATTGTTGATGGCGAACTATATAAAGGAGCTTGGGGTTACGCTGGTGAGACAGGGCACATGACCATTGAAGCCAACGGTCGCAAATGTTCTTGTGGAAACCAAGGTTGCTGGGAGTTATATGCATCAGAGAAAACTTATGCAGAACTAGACAGACAGTTACCTGCACATTCAACTCATGATTTGCTTCGATATGCTCAGCAAGAGGATCCTGACACGTTAGATTTATTCAAGGAAATTGGACGTTATCTAGGCATCGGTATCACCAATATCGTCAATAGCTTTAATCCTGAGCTTATTATCATCGGTGGCCCACTCACGGAAGCTAAAGAATGGATCGAATCTTCCCTACAAGCCGTTGTTGCTGAGAGAACATTGCCTTATCATCGACGTCAATTACAGATCCAGTTCTCGGCACTTGGCAGTCGTTCTGCCATGCTTGGCGCATCCTATGCAGCGGTTTCACTGTTCCTAGGTCGTATTCGAGTTTCAGTATAATCAGGTAAAGGAATGATCTTACATAATTCTCATTTTCGCCTTCTTTTATAACGCCATGAGCTTGAAATTTCGTTATAATAGAATTGAAGATTGTGATTTTAGTCATATCATTTATGAAATGGAGAGAGGTTCCTTGACCTACGTTGATACTTCTAACATCTCGGCACAAATGTTCATTACTGTCTTGTTATTTTTGGTCGTGATAGCTCCGTTGTTCAGCCTAGCCATCTTGCGATTTTTTCAATCCAAGCGTAGGTCCGGCTTTAGGCTCATTCTAGCAGGGGCACTTGCTTATGTTGTGTTCCAAGCCAGTATGCTGATATTTTTTTGACGTTACATCCTACATATTTACGACTTCATTGCACATTCATGAATGGAGTTAAAGTCAATCATAGTGAGGATTCTCCTTCGTTCAATCAACAACGATATGTAAACAAAAAGGCTTCACCCTCCTCTTAACGGAAGGTGAAGCTTTTTGATGGTTACAGATCGTTATATTAAATTTTAACCTCGCTAAATTCAAGGCTCTCAATATACTTTTCACAATCCATCGCTGCCATACAGCCACTACCCGCAGCCGTAATCGCTTGTCTATATCGGGTATCTTGTACGTCACCACAAGCGAATACCCCAGGGATGTTCGTCTCCGATGTTCCTGGTGTCACCACAATATATCCATTCGAATCTGTCGTAATTTTTCCACCAAGGAATGCTGTGTTCGGATGATGACCAATCGCTACAAACACACCACTTGCTTCAATCAGTTCTTCTTCACCTGTCTGATTGTTCAACACTTTAAGACCATTAACGCCTCTGTCATTCGCAGTTACCTCAATAGGAGTACGATTCAAATTCCACTCCACTTTATCGTTCGCACGAACACGATCCTGCATAATTTTTGATGCACGTAATTCCTCACGACGGTTAACAAGAGTCACTTTGGAAGCAAATCTAGTAAGGAAGTTGGCTTCCTCAAGTGCAGAATCGCCGCCACCGATCACAATGATCTCTTTACCACGGAAAAAGAATCCGTCACATGTGGCACATGTACTTACACCACGTCCGATATTATCTTGTTCACCAGGAATGCCCAAGTATTTCGCTGTTGCTCCTGTAGAAAGAATTAGCGTTTCAGTAACCAATTCTCCCATTCCTTCTACATTCAGCTTAAATGGGCGTCCTTCTAGTTCTACACTATTAACCCAACCAGTTTTGAACTCTGCACCGAAACGTTCGGCTTGTTTACGCATATTATCCATCAATTCAGGCCCCATAATTCCATCAGGGAATCCTGGGAAGTTCTCAATTTCAGTCGTTGTTGTTAATTGTCCACCTGGTTGTGGCCCTTCAATCACAAGTGGTTTCATATTGGCACGAGCCAAGTAAATCGCTGCTGTTAATCCTGCTGGACCTGTTCCAACAATAATAGATTTGTACATCATAAGTTCCCCCAATTTCAATTATAATGTGGAATATATTTCATATCATACTAATTATAATTATTATCATCTAGTAACTATTATGGTTGGACCCAAGCAATTTGTCAACATATTTGTTACAGATCATCTCAGAAGCCGTAATCCATTTAAAATGACTAATATCGTGCTTCCTTCATGTCCAACTACGCCAAACGGTAGAGCGATGTCCCCTACGAAGTTACTGGTAATAAGAAGTAAGATGACACTGATTGCGAACACCATATTTTGTTTAATGACTCTTTGCGCTCGCCGTGCAAGCTTAATCGTACTTGCGATCTCCTCGATATTATCGTTCATAAGAACAACATCCGCTACCTCTAGCGCCGTACCACTTCCGTTCATCCCCATCCCGATACCCACCGTTGCAGTAGCCAATGCTGGAGCATCATTCACTCCGTCACCCACCATAACTACATGCCCATATTTCTCTCTTAATTCTTTAACATGAGCTACTTTCTCTTCGGGCTGAAGATCTGAATAGATCCAATCCACACCAATCTGTTCACCAATGACCTGCGCTGTATCATGATGATCACCTGTAAGCATAGCAACTCGAATCCCAAGTGCTTGTAAAGACTTTACGGCAAGTACCGCCTGTGGTCGTATCGTATCCTGCAATGCTATTAGCCCTACCACTTGATCGCCTTTCATCATAACGGACACCGTTTTCCCTTGAGAAATGAGACGACTTCTCTGATCCAGCCAAATTGGGTTCGATGCATCCATCGAATGATCTAGAATATCACTTTTACCGATTTTCCATAACGTACCTTCGACCATTGCTGACATTCCCCAACCTGTCAAAGATTGAACATCATCCACAGGTTTCAAGATGAGTCCCTCTGCCTTACGTACAATAGCTTTAGCTAATGGATGTTCTGATAACTGCTCAACAGAGGCACATATGCTAAGTAATTCATCACGGTCATAACGATCATCTATGATGAAATCTGTCACCTGCGGTGTTCCCATCGTAAGTGTTCCCGTCTTATCAAAAGCCACAACGGATGTTAATGCCATGTTCTCCACATGAGCGCCACCTTTAAAAAGTACCCCTTTACGTGCACGATTCGATATAGCTGATAACATAGCCGGCATAATAGATGAGACTAATGCACACGGCGAAGCTACGACAAGGAAAACCATCGCCTTGTAAAAAGCACTACCCCACGTCCATCCAAATAGAAGAGGTAATACGGTAATGACAGCTAACGTTACGGTGACAACAATACGCGCATAGATCGATTCGAATCGTTTAATGAAGCGCTGTGACTGGGGTACTTCACTTTCTGCTTCCTCGACGAGTCGGATGATCTTGGCAAATACCGTAGATTCAGCAGATTGTGTAACTTCAACATATAATACCCCTTCCCCATTAAGCGTACCGGCGTACACGATATCCCCCGTTGTTCGATCTACAGGAATAGCTTCTCCTGTAATAGAGGCTTGATTAACCGAAGAAGATCCACGTTGCACACAACCATCAGCTGGAATTAATTCCCCTGGCTTAACGAGAAATAAATCCCCAATCTGAAGTTGGTCAATCGTAACCTTAATCATCTCACCATTCTCAATACGTAGAGCAGTCTCAGGCTTCAGAGCCATCAGTGACGAAATATCTTTCTTGCTTCGTTCCATAGTATAGGTCTCTAATGCACCACTTAGAGCAAATATGAAGATTAGCAGTGCACCCTCATTCCAGTATCCAATACTAGCCGCACCCATCGCTGCGACGATCATAAGTAGGTTAACATCAAGGTCACGTTCTTGAACCAACGTGTGAACACCTTCCCGTGCTTTAGTCCATCCTCCTAATGTATAGGCCGTAACATACAGTAGAATCGATAGGTATTCAGCCCAATGTCCAACAGACCAAGCGATTAACGTAAGAACTCCACTTCCTAATGCAGCAAGCATCTCCTCATTGCGAAGCATACTACGCAGATCAAATTTCCCCCTCTTATGAGGATTCGGCTGATTAGCCGTTTTTTTGATAGCAGGCGTTGATATTTTCACTAAAGCTTTCTGAGTATTTTCCATTGTAATCACCTTCCACTTGAGAATGAATTGCATTATTACTTCCCTAAAAATGACACATGCTGCTCCGGGTATCCGGAGCAGCATGGTAAATGATAATGATAATCATTTCTTGCACTTGTACAATTATTTTTCCTATAGGCAACTTTATGCTTTTATTATATTCCTTTGTTAGTACCAAGTAAATGGGCAATGTACCCCTTACACGAAAAAAAACCTGAAGATGATCAGTGTGTCTCAGACACTACTCTCATCTTCAGGTTCTTACTCATGCTATCTATAAATGAAAGCCTACCGATGCTTTCTCCATCAATTCCAATTGTGCTGCAGCAATACGAATAGTAGGTACCTCCTGAGGCGCACAGCTTATCTCATCGATCCCTAAAGTATAAATAACAGGGAGATCCGTACTCGTTACATGCCCTACAGCTCTAATATGAATACTTGGATGGATTTGTCGAATATGATGAAACACACCCATATTCACTACATCCCCAGATGATGTCACATCACTTTCATCCCATTCCACAACCAACAAGTGTGTACATCTAGCAAGGTCACCCGCAACGGACGATTGTATATTACGAGGAACTAAAGCTCCCACTCGATATTTAATCGAACGGCTCATATGTCCTAGTGTCTGTTCCGCGACCTGTTCAATCCAATGAACAGTATCTGCAAATTGCTCTGCACTTGCTGGACGATTCACTAATAGATCGACAGTACACTCCGTTCCTTGTTCCACACAACCTCGCATTGCCCGAAATAAAGCTTCTAGCATAATATCTTGAATTCCATCAGGGGGATAAGAACAATGAACATTGCTGGAGGATGGCATCAAGCTCACCGTAGCAGGTGCACCCTGAAGTCCATAAAAGATCGATTCCCACAGTTCTTGAAGTAGACAGAGTAATCGCCGTTGCAAGGTGACCGAGATTTCCTCAGCCCCAATCAGGTCACTAGGAATAATATCCTTTAGATATTCTACCTTCAACAACTCTTCACAACGAACTAATCCTAAACCATAAGCTCCCATAAGCTTTCCGATCCACACATCT
The DNA here is from genome assembly GCF_059445505.1 of Paenibacillus sp. Y301. Lineage (NCBI taxonomy): Bacteria > Bacillati > Bacillota > Bacilli > Caryophanales > Paenibacillaceae > Paenibacillus > Paenibacillus sp. Y301. Next base: position 49,937 of record NZ_JCAIUL010000016.1, read on the forward strand.
TCAGGAGTCGTTCCTCCTGCGAATATCCGCATGCTTCTCACTTGGTCACTCCATAAAAGTAACTTCTTGGGGGGAGTCAATTCATGATTCATCCGATTCGAATATAAGCTATCTCCAACCACATCACGAATACATTCTGCATTTATGCTCAATAGCGCCTCTTCACGAGAAAATGTCCCCATTTCAACAAGTTCAACAAGTGACAACATTTCTGATAATGAATTTGCTTTGATAGCCAGTTGATGTTCACTACAGACACTGTACAGGTCCTTTTCACTTTGGAATACATTTTCTTGTGAAGAACTCTGTTCATCCATATCCACGGCTTGCTCGAGACCACTAAATGAGTATAACGCTTTCATACAGATGGTACCTGAACAACCCTTAGTCCCACTGCAAGGATAGTGATCCTCTTTCTGGTTCATAAATGCTTGCCACCCTCTTTTCTCAACGAAATAACGATCATACATAAGCGTATTAAGCTACCCGAAGAAATATACAGTTATCTCCATTTATTGTATAAAAAAAGTGCTCCTTTCCCCCATTAAGGAAAAAGAAGCACCTCTATCGAAATAATCTAATCTATATTTAAATAGGATGAACTAAAGAGCGCACTCGGCCCACTTATATTTGACTAGCTTGAATGGCTTGTTCCAAATCACTTAGAATGTCATTAATATGTTCCGTTCCAATAGAAACTCGAATCATCTCTGGTCTAACCCCAGCTGCCACTTGTTCCTTCTCCGACAGTTGTTGATGTGTTGTACTAGCTGGGTGTATGATCAGTGACTTAGAATCTCCCACATTAGCTAGATGTGAGAATAACTTCACACTCTCAATCAACTTCCGACCCGCTTCTGTACCACCCTGAATCCCAAATGTAAGAATTGCACCTTGGCCTTTAGGTAAGTATTTCTTGGATAGCTCATATGTCGGATGAGTTGGGAGTCCCGCGTAGCTGACCCATTCTACATCAGCATGATTCTCTAAATATTGAGCCACTTTAAGCGCATTCTCACTATGTCGTTCCATACGTAGATGTAACGTTTCTAATCCTTGTAAGAGCAACCATGAGTTAAATGGAGAAATAGCGGACCCCATATCTCTCAATAATTGAACACGAGCTTTTATAATATACGCTAAAGGACCTACAGCCTCGGTATACACAACACCATTATAACTTGGATCTGGTTCCGTAAGTCCAGGGAATCTACCACTAGCTTTCCAATCGAATTTACCAGCATCAACAATGACACCACCAATAGATGTACCATGTCCACCGATGAATTTCGTTGCAGAATGGACAACAATATCTGCTCCATACTCAATAGGCCGAAGTAAGTACGGACTTGGGAACGTATTATCTACAATAAGAGGAAGGCCATGTTCATGAGCTATGTGCGCAACCGCTTCTACATCCAAGATATTTCCTTGCGGATTACCAATGGTCTCGGCATAAAGCGCTTTGGTCTTATCCGTAATCGCTGCACGGAAATTCTCTGGATGGTTAGAATCTACAAAATGAACCTTAATCCCTAATTTCGCTAACGTATTAGCAAAAAGATTATAAGTTCCACCATATAGACTAGACGAAGCTACAATTTCATCACCAGCACCTGCGATGTTAAGAATCGAGAATGTGATGGCTGCTTGACCTGAAGCCGTAGCTAACGCCCCTGCTCCTCCTTCTAGGGCAGTCATACGCTGCTCGAACACGTCCGAAGTGGGGTTCATAATACGACTATAAATATTGCCGAACTCTTTAAGCGCGAATAGATTAGCAGCGTGTTCGCTGTCACGGAACCCATAAGAGGTTGTCTGATACAGCGGAACTGCGCGCGATAATGTCGTAGGGTCAATCTCTTGGCCTGCATGAACAGCCAAAGTCTCAAACGATAATCGTTGTTCTTCGGACATGGTGAATCCTCCCTTATAATAAATAGATATGATGATACCATTCATATAGAATACTTCCACATTTTCTCATAAATAAATAGATTTGAAAAGACTAATTCATACTTAACACATCTGAAAAGTAAATTACCTATCCACTAAAAAAATCCCTCACGAACCTAAAGGTTGTAAAGGATTTTACACATTATGATTGTATCCAAGTAGTACACCCTAACAATAAGTATTTAGGGAATTAGCGAGCCATCCATCCGCCATCCACACAAATAACATGACCATTCATGTAATCAGATGCTTGAGAAGCGAGGAATACAGCAGGCCCCTTAAGATCTGCTGGCGTACCCCAACGTGATGCTGGAATACGTGCAAGAATGTCATTTGAACGTCCTTCGTCGGCACGTAAGGCAGCTGTATTATCTGTAGCCATATAACCAGGAGCAATTGCATTAATCTGAATACCTTTGGAAGCCCATTCGTTTGCGAAAGATTTAGTTATACCTGTCACCGCATGTTTACTCGCCGTATATCCGGGAACATTAATTCCACCTTGATAAGACAACATTGAAGCTACGTTAATGATTTTACCACTACCTCGTTCAATCATATGGCGTCCAGCCATCTGACATAGAAAGAATACGGTATTCAAGTTGAGGCTTATCACATCATGCCAATCTTTAGCTGGATGATCCACTGCGGGTACACGTCGAATAATCCCTGCATTGTTTACCAGAATATCTACTCTTCCAAAGAAGCCTAATGCCTCATTAAATACATTCTCTAATATAGATTCATCACTGAGATCAGCCTTAATTTGAAAAGCTTTACGACCCAACGCTTCAACCGCCTTCACGGTCTCATCACTTCCAGAATACGAAATCGAGACGATATCCGCCCCTGCTTCTGCCAACCCTAGGGCTATCCCCTGACCAAGACCAGAAGAACCTCCAGTAACTACTGCTACTTTTCCACTCAGATCGAATAATTCCATTGTGGTCTATTCCTCCACCGATTTATAGTCTAATATAATGTTAGATTTCTTAAATAATTCAGCCATCTCTTCTGAGAGACCCGCATCCGTAATAATGACATCCATTTCTGCACATGTGGCAAAAGTCCGCAAAGCGAATTGTCCAAATTTGTGATGATCTATCACACCGAATACTTGTTGAGCCGTTTGAATTATCGCTTTCTTCACAGGAACTAAATCCCCCGTAAAAATGGATAATCCAAACTCCGAATGCACAGCTGTTGCCGAGATAAATGCCTTATGAATATTCAATTCTGATATTATTCTCGGAGCATCATCGCTAACTAAGACATTGCGTACGCGTGACCCGCCAGGTACGACAAGTAAGATCTTATCTTTCTTCGTTAATTCATTAATAATGAACAAATCATTCGTAATAACAGTCATCGGCTGATTATCCAGGTGTTTAGCTATTTCCAGTGTTGTACTACCACCATCAAGAGCAATGATATCACCTGGCATAATATGTTCGATTGCACGCTTGGCAATTTGGACTTTCTCTAGACTATGCTTATCTGTCACACCTTTACTTGTTAGAATGCCGTATTGATCATCTTGGGCTAATCTTGCTCCCCCATGGATTCTTACCAACAGCCCCATGCTTTCTAACTTATCAAGATCTTCACGTACTGTTTTACCGGTCACTTGTAATAACTCACTAAGTTCGATCACTGTCACTTCTTGACCCGAAATTAGGGCCTCCATAATTTTCTCATGCCGTTTCAAGGGACTCATATACCTTCATCGCTTTCTACAATAGATTAACGTAGGTCTTGCATGGCGATCGCATCCATATCACTGAACGTCTGGTTTTCTCCAGCCATTCCCCATATAAATGTATAATTACACGTACCAACACCACTATGAATGGACCAACTTGGAGAGATAATCGCCTGCTCATTACGTACAACGAGATGACGTGTTTCATCCGCTTGACCCATCATATGGAACACTACGCCATCCTCTGGTAGATTGAAATATAAATATATTTCAGAACGACGATTGTGTGTGTGACTCGGCATGGTATTCCACATGTTGCCTGGATCTAGTTCCGTTAATCCCATGACAAGTTGACAGCTATGAATACCATCCTGATGAATATATTTATAGATCGTACGTTCATTTGACGAAGTAATACTTCCCAAATGGGCTGGCGTGGCTTCTGCTTGAGTTAATTTCTTCGTTGGGTATGACTTATGTGCAGGGGCAGAATTGAAATAGAAGCGAGCTGATGGTGCTCCTCCCCCATTATTTTTAAATACTACTTTTTTCACACCTAGTCCAATATATAAACATTCCTTCGTATCTACTTCATAATCCGTACCATCTACCGATATCGTCCCTTTACTTCCCACGTTGATAATACCAATCTCTCGACGCTCTAAGAAATAATCTGTTCCAATATCCTTAAGATTGACCGCAAGCTCAATATCCTTTGTTTCAGGTACAGCTGAACCTACAATAAAACGATCCACATGCGTGTAAACGGTAACAAGTTCATCTACTGCAAAAAGAGTATCCATTAGAAATTCCTCGCGCAAACGAGCTGTATTAAATCCTTTTACATCGTTGGGATGAGATACATAGCGATTTTCCATCATTATTACTTCCTCTCGATTTGTAGTCATGAACAATATTGTTTCTGCATTTACGTTCATATGTGTTCATATTAGTTCATTTCGTACCATTTGTGTAGTATTATTTTAAAAAGAGATCTTTTAACTAGCAAAAAAAGACTGATTTCCTTCTCCTTTAGAGAATCGAAATCAGTCTTTGCATCATTTCATCTCAATTCAGTTATCGTTAATAACTTCCTTGAGATTGTTGTCCTTGAGCTATGGCGACGCCACCGCTTGTACCGATTCGAGTTGCACCTGCAGCGATCATAACTTGTGCATCTTCAGCACTGCGTACTCCACCTGAAGCTTTAACCCCAAGATCAGGTCCTACCGTAGCACGCATTAACGCGATATCTTCTTTTGTCGCTCCACCGGTTGAGAATCCAGTTGATGTTTTGACATAATCAGCTCCCGCTTCAACAGCCAGCTTACATGCACGTACCTTCTCTTCGTCAGACAGCAGACATGTTTCAATGATGACCTTCGTCAGTGCTTTTCCTTTTGCCGCTTGAACAACGGCAGCAATATCACGTGACACCAAGGCATCATCATGACTTTTCAAAGCACCTATGTTAATCACCATATCTACTTCACCTGCGCCATTAGCGATTGCATTTGTCACTTCGAACGCCTTAACTTCAGGTGTTGAAGCTCCTAGTGGAAAGCCAATAACGGTACATACTTTTACTTCTGGAGTATCCTTCAATACTTCATGCGCTACTGCCACCCATGTTGGATTCACGCACACTGAAGCGAAGCCATGTGTTTTAGCTTCTTCAGCTAGCTTTTGAATTTCTTCCTTCTTAGCATCCGCTTTGAGTAACGTATGATCAATCATTCTTGATATCGACTGTTGGTTCAAAATGTTTCCTCCTATGATGTACAAATAGTGATGTCTTCAAGTTCTCTTCACATTATCGTATCATTCTTTAAAAAAACGCAAAACATACATATAAGTTAAAAAAAGGTCATCCACGACATTGAAGAATGGATAACCTTTTTTATATTAACCTATCTTTGCTGTTATCTTATACTTCTGTTGTTTAACTGTGTCGAATTGTAACGTAAACTGTTCTGTTTGAGATTCTCTTACTCCAATAACACTACCATCCTCTAGCATCAATGGTATAGTGCTCCGAAGTGTACAAGTTCCTCCAAGATCAGAAGTAACAATAACACTTACTACTTCGGCATCTTTCCACTCCATATCAATAGAGAACCCACCACGAGCTTTTATTCCCTTAACATAACCGGTAGTACTCCATTCGTTTGGAAGGGCTGGGAGAAGGTGAATCTCACCCAATTGGCTCTGAAGTAACATTTCAACGATACCCGCAGCCCCACCAAAGTTACCATCAATCTGGAATGGAGGATGATCGTCGAACAGATTAGGATGCGTTGATCGTGCAAGTAACGTATGAACAAATTGATAGGCAGATTTGCCATCCAGTAACCGTGCATAGAGATTAATCAACCAAGCGCAACTCCAACCCGTATGTCCACCACCATTACTTATACGGCGTTCTAAAGAAGTCGTTGCTGCTTGTACTAACTCAGGAGTCTCATACCGATTGATTTCGTGACCTGGGTAGACACCATACAAATGGGAGACGTGACGGTGACCTGGTTCGCTCTCTTCAAAGTCATGAATCCATTCTTGAAGTTGCCCATGCTGACCAATCTTAAACGGATACAGTCGTTCATAAGCGCTGGCAATCTCCTTGCCTAGGTCATCATCCACACCTAGATGAGAAATCGCCTCCAGATAGTGAGAGAATAGTTCACGAATTAACGTCATATCCATCGTACTCGCCATAGACACACTACAAGGCTCGCCTTCTGATGTCAGAAATTTATTCTCAGGTGATGTCGATGGATTGGTTACCAAATAACCATCATGACCTTCAACCAACCAATCTAAGCAGAATAAGGCAGCACCTTTCATCACTGGGTAAGCCTTGCTTCTCAGAAAATCCTCATCCCCTGTAAACAGATAATGTTCCCACAAATGAGAAGTTAACCATACGCCTCCCATCGGCCAGAATGCCCAACTCGCATCTCCACCTGTTGGGGCAGATTGTCTCCAAATATCTAAATTATGATGAGCAGTCCAACCTCTCGCCTGATAGTGAATATTGGCAGTACGACGACCTGAATAGGATAAATCCTCGATCAGATCAAACAAAGGCTCATGACATTCACTAAGATTACCTATCTCAGCCAACCAGTAATTCATTTCCGTGTTGATATTCGTAGTGTATTCACTGCCCCAAGGTGGCTCCATCTGGTTATTCCATATGCCTTGCAGATTAGCTGGTTGTGTACCCGGGCGTGAGCTAGCCATTAATAAATATCGTCCATATTGGAAGTACAATGCCTCAAGTTCGGGGTCCTTCGCTCCATCCTGATAAGACTTCAGACGAACGTCCGTAGGGAGGGTGCTATTATCGCTTGTCCCTAAATATAGATCAACACGTCCGAACATAGCCGTGTGATCCTTAATATGCCGATCCCTTAGAACGTCATACCCTGCTTGAACCGCACGATCTAACCAGTCAGCACAGATACTTGTCATATCTTTATTCGTAGAGCCTGGCATCACATCATACTTCTCGAAGTCACTAACAGCTGCCAAATAGAACGTCACAGCCTCTGCATCGTGAATATGTAGTGCGTTATTCTCGTAACTAATCGTTCCACCGTGTGGAACAGCACGAATGTGCATTTCGAAACGTATCCCCAGATCTTCTTCAAATAGAATCGATTGAGGATGATCTCGTAAGTAGTTGGATTCAATATGGCTTGGGCAACGCCCTGCAAGCATAACATCATGATTGTCATTCACACTGATCTTAGGCTGCTGAGGACTTTCTAGTAGAGCGCTTGCATGAATCTTCCCAGTTCCCTCAACCTTCAAAGTTACAGCCATAACCTGATCCACTGCGCTTATAAAGGTCTCCCTTGTATACGTAGTATTTCCACTACGGAAGGATGTTACCGAGATCCCTGTATTGAGATCTAACTGACGTGAGTAATTCTGAACATCCGACAGATTCTCTTGCTCAATAAATAAGTAACCCATTGGCTGATAGGCTTCAGTATCCTTACCAAGCATATTCGTATTAATCAATTGTTCTGCTTCCTTGTACTTTCCCTCATGTATTAATTCACGTGCCTTCTTCAAATAGCGGACACTATTATATTGCACATTGTCTCGTGGGAAACCAGACCAAAGTGTATCTTCATTTAATTGATACTCTTCTCGTTCAATTCCTCCATGTACCATGGCACCCATTCGTCCGTTACCAAGCGGCAAAGCTTCTTCCCACTTTGAAGCAGGAGCTAGATAAGACATGAGCCATCTTTTCTCATTACGTTTTGTCATAGAATTATACTCCTATCTATCTATCTTTCTTTCTTTCTTTCTTATAATCATGTATTAAGTTTATCATAAGGCATCTAGAAGAACGGATAATTATTTCATACAAGTATACACGGCCTTACCTTCCTTTATCTACGAAGAAACGTTTAGCATTGAAATATAAGCCTATCTATAAAAAGAAATGCTTATTATATTAAAAAAATCAAAAGAATGACCCCTGAAGAAATATCAGGAGTCATTCTTTTGATCAATTTGATCTTATCTTATTTACCAGTCCACAATTTCACTCTGTCTTGTACATAACCAGTGTACTCTTCTTCCATCTTAGACAATCCTACCTTTTCAAGCTCAACTAACATATTGTCAAATACTTGATCGAACTTCTCAGGACTAGTAAGAATCGCTTCTGGAATACGTTTACGAACGATATCTTGCGCTTTCTGAGCTATAACACTATATTGTGTATCCGAAGGAACGGTCATGTTATAAGCTGCTCCCCACTCTTTAACTGGGAATTCATCTTCCTTAGGGAATAAATCTTTCCAAGTAGTCGCGTTATATCCCTTCAATGATTCCTTCTCAACATCAGAGTAATTCGCAACAATCTGTTCAGGGTAGTTAAGCGTGTAATAGTTGCCAGTTGAATCCTTTACTCCATCTCCATAGTGACCACTGAAGACCCAATACAAGCCAATGCCTTCTTCTTTCGAAAATGCTGCATTGTCATTCGTCATTCGATCTCTAATTTCTGCTGGCATCACACGAACGCCATTCTCAACATTATAATGCTTACCTTCTACTCCCCAGTATCTGAGAACCTGTCCTTCTTCTGAAGCCATCCAATCTAGGAATTTAATAGCACGAACGGGATCTTTACATGCAGTTGTGATTCCAATACCGTAACCATCAAACCCTGTAGATTGGAATGAATGATCTAGAATATCCTTTGACATTGTCACTGGGAAGTGTCCATAGGTATACTCATCTTTACCTGCTGCTTTAAGCGCGTTCTCAGCGTTTCCATATTCCCACTCTTGGCTAATTAGACCAAGAACACGGCCACTAGCAATTTTGGCTTGATACTGATCATCTTTCTGAACAAATGTATCTTTGTCTAATAGACCTTCAGCGTACATATGGTTTAACCAACGGAAATACTCTTTCTCTTCCGGACGAGTATAGTGGAATTTAGCTTCGTGTGTCTCTGGGTTAATGTAGAACTCACCATCATCGGCTAATCCTGTTGCACTAACAGCTGGATTAGTAACCGTTATCTGAATTTTCCAATCATCAGCATTAAGTAATAATGGAATAGTCGAAGCTCCATCCGTTTCAGGATGTTTCGCTACATACGCTTTTAGAGCGTTTTCATAATCTTGAATCGTTCTGATCTCAGGATAACCTAACTCTTTCAACACTCTGTGTTGAATTTCAAATCCACCTGTTGCATCAAAGCTTGTCTGATCTACAGATCCATTTGTAGGTATCGCATAAATAGCAGGATCAGATGTACTATATTTAAGTCTGTTCATATTTTGGCTATATAACTTTTTCAAGTTAGGTGCGTGTTCTTCTATTAGATCCGTCATATCAATCATAGCCCCAGCATCAACCAGCTTAGATAAGTTATCTTTAGGGAATACAAGATCCGGATATTCTCCACTTGCCGCCATCAAGGAAACCTTATCATCGCCACCGTTTCCTGCCATATCGTATTGGGCATTAATCGTGACTCCAGTTTTCTTCGTAATTTCTTGACCCACAGTATCTTTCATGTTGTTCCAGTTCGGACTACCATCTGCTCCGAAAAATGTAAATGTAATCGGGGACGTATCCATGGTTTCCTCTGTAGTTGCAGTCGTGTTCGTAGATGTTGAACTTTTTGTAGGTTCTGCGTTCTTGGTGGCGTTCGTGTTGTTACCGTTGCCGCAAGCAGATAACATGAGAGCGCTTGCGATAAGTAGCATTGCAAATGTCTTTGGACTCTTTCTCTTCATAAAATAACCCTCCCAATACGAATAGAAACATAAATAGTGCAACAACAAACAAATTACAAAAAATAGAAATCGTTTTCTTTAAACACCCATGTAAGTGCTTACAACACTAAATATATATCATTTTCAGCATTTTGTATACCATTATTTAGGACTATTATGAGTCTTTTTTAGGTTATTTTTAGGTTGATATTAGGTTTTCATTAGGTTTTTTAGGTTTTAGTTAGGCTTTTTTAGGTTATATTAGGTTATATTAGGTTATTATCAGGTATTTTAGGTCTTATATTATTAAAAGGAGGCCCACCCTAGGTGGACCTCCTACAATATTTATAGTAGTTAATTACTTACCAGACCATAGATCAACTCTAGCTTTTACATAAGTAGTATACTCTGCTTCCATCTTCTCAGCGCCAGCTTTGTTCAACTCTGCTATCATGCCATCATACACAGCGTCGAACTTCTCAGGTGCAGTTAGAATAGCTTCTGGAATACGTTTACGAATAATGTCTTGTGTCTTCTGGAACGTTACATCATAACTTGACCCTGCTTCAACAGAAATATTCCAAGCAGCACCCCAAGGTTTAACTGGCATTTCCTTTTCAGAAGGCCATAGATCTTTCCAAGTCGTCGCATTGTATGCTTTCAAACTTTCCTTCTCTGCTTCAGAGTAAGTAGCTACGATCTGTTCAGGGAAGTTAGTAGTATAGTAGTTACCTGTTGGATCTAATACACCATCACCATAGTGACCAGACATAGAAGCATATAATCCAATACCTGTAGTCTTAGAGAAGTTACTAGCATCATTAACTTTCTTATCTAATACATCTGCTGGAATGACACGTTTGCCATCAACAACATTATAATGTTTACCTTCAACTCCCCAGTTAAGAAGAACTTGACCTTCATCAGAAGCTAAGTAATCTAAGAATTGAATCGCACGAACTGGATCTTTACAAGTCTTAGTAATACCTATGCCTAATCCTGCCATGAATCCAGTATCCTGAAAGCCATGATCTAGGTAATCAGCAGATAAAGTTACAGGAAAGTGAGCATATGTTTTACCATCTTTGCCTGCAGCCTTCAAAGCGTTCTCTGCATCAGCGTATCCCCACTCTTGGTCAATCAGACCCACGACACGGCCACTAGCAATTTTAGCTTTATATTGATCACTCTTTTGGACAAATGTATCTTTATCAAGTAAACCTACATTGTACATATGGTTCAACCAACGGAAATATTCTTTCTCTTCAGGACGTTTGTAGTGAAGTTGCGCTTCAAACGTTTCTGGATTAATGTAATATTCCCCATCGTCCGGTGCTCCAGTAGTATAGAATGCCGGATTGGTCACAGTGATCATAATTCTCCAATCATCCGCATCCAATGTCAGTGGAATTGTTGGTTGACCATCGGTCGTAGGATGTTTGTCAACGTGAGTTTGTAGTACTTTCTCGAAATCTTGAAGTGTCTTCACTTCAGGATATCCTTGTTCTTTCAACACATCATGTTGAATTTCAAACCCTGAAGTCGAATCAAAATACTGTTGACCCACAGCAGCATTACTTGGGACAACATAGATTGCTTTATCTTCATTACTATATGGTAGACGTTTCATGTCCTCTCCATATACCTTCTTAAGGTTAGGACCATATTTGTCAATCAAGTCTGTTAAGTCTAACATGGCACCTGCGTCTATCATCTTACCAACATCGTTTTTTGCAAAAATCAAATCAGGATATTCACCACTAGCTGCCATTAAGGCAATCTTGTCGGAACCATCACCTGTAACGTTATATTCTGCATTTAGTGTCACGCCTGTTTTCTCAGTAATAACCTTACCAACATCATCTTTCATTTTATTCCAGTTAGGGCTTGCATCTGCTCCGAAGAAACTGAACGTAATTGGACTCGTATCTACTTCTTTCTCTGTATTAGTAGCGTTTGTAGCCGTTTCAGTCTTACCTGCATTCGTAGCTGCATTGTTGTTACTACATCCAGCAGACACAAGAAGTGCACTAGCTAATAGTAACATTGCAAACGTTTTCGGTGTTCTCCCCTTCATACCGTAAATCCCCCTTTTAAATGACTAACCATAAATATGTATAAACAGGAAACCCTGAAGATACCTCGCTGAATCTTGTTTTTTTTCTCTCTTTATTAAACAAATGAAACGTTTTCGGAAAATGCTTACAAACATTGTTACATGAATGAAAGTGCTTTCATATATGCATTGTATAAGATGTGGAGAAAGCTGTCAACAATTAATTAATAAAACTAAAATAAAGATAAATTCAGTGCAAATCCACCCCAGTTCCGTTCTACTTTTTCCTATAATTCACTTTTCATCGCGAAATTCAGAAGGAGTCTTACCTGTCGCCTTCTTGAAAACTTGTGTAAAATATTTTGGATCTTGGTACCCTACTAGCGGAGCAATTTGATACACTTTCACACTCGTATTTTTCAAGATATACTTCGCCTTATCCATTCGACACTTGGTTAGGTATTCCAAAAAAGTATACCCTGATACTTGTTTAAATATCATACAAAAATGGCTGATACTTAAATCTACTACCTCCGCGATCTCTTCAATACTTAGATCTTTGTGATAATGATTTTCTATATACTTTTGAGCCTTTTCAACGATCGTCTGAACGTCCTCTTTGGACTGACTATACCTATTTTCATTCACTTTTTTCTCAAAAGTTGCCTTAACCTCGTTAATCATTTCACTTAATGTACCCATATCATGAAGTCTTTGAATAAGTTCACCTAGAGATCCATCTACATGTAAATTCGAGTATTCAAACTGTCTATACAAAACCACTGTCATTTCAACGATCATTCGTTCAGCAATATCTTTTGTTAAAGAATAACCCTCAATATAAGCCTTGGTGTCATCAAACAAAGGTAACATACGTTCTAAGTCTAGTGTACGAATACATTGAAGAATAGCAGTTTCGAGATGTTTAGGATACTTAACTTCTTGAATTGGAGCATGTTCAATACTATCGTCAGAGTCAATAAATACCCCTTCTTGCTCAGTATAAAAACGCTGATATAAGGCTCTGGTGGCACTTTGGTATGCAGAGTTTAACTGATCAATGCCCTTGCTACGTTTACTAATACCTACAAAACAAGTAAGCTTAGAGTATTTTTTGATTTGATGAATGATATCTTTACCCAGCATCATTGTATCGTCGTTCATGTGACTTGGAAATATGACAATCCATTCTCCACTATGAAAAGGGAAAACCGTCATGCCACTATTCTGCTCAGACCATTCTTCTAATATATTTCGTATGGCAAATAACCACAGTCGTTTCTCTTGCATCGTCCAGTGTCCATTTAAATATTGATCCAGCTGAACAACAGCCATGAAATAGTCCTGTTCTAATTCATCGCTCTCCATCCAATTCATATGCTGAAGCGTTCTCTGATTGCCCTCTATAAGTTCTAAGAACATTCGCTCACGTGCCATCAGAGACAGAACCTGAACAGAATGTATTAACTTATCATTCTCAATTTGAGTATCTAGCCTTTTGTTGGCTCTTACAAGCATCTCTGTCAGTTCTTCATGGTCAATGGGCTTCAATAAGTAATCAAAAGCTCCTTGTCGAAGTGCCTCACGCGCATATTCAAACTCACCATATCCACTAATGATAATAAAAATAAGCTTAGCATTGTCCGCCAGTACTTCTTTCATCAGAGAAATGCCATCCATACCTGGCATACGGATATCACTAACAACCATATGTGGAGACTTCTCTTTAATTAACTGTAATGCCCCTTCCCCATTTCTCGCTTCTCCCACAATCTCAAGATTTAGTTCCTCCCAGGGAATGGCTACTTTTAGACTACGTAAAATCATTGGTTCATCATCTACTAGAATAACCTTGTATTTATTTCCTAATGTAACCATTACTCCCAACCCCCTTTTTTTATTTTCCTAAAGAGTTACGCCTTAAATTCCAATATTGAATCGAAGACAGATCAAGTTCATCTAAAGCTTCCTTCGCACTCACTTTATTATCTATTAGTTCCTCTATTACTTTTAAGAAGGATTTACTAACTTCAGGAGACAACAAGTTATCATAAGGCACAAAGGTACTCTTACTCTGCTCCATAACTGTAATCATCTGTGTAAAGATGGGGCCTGTCTTTGAAGAGTCAAATTTAATCTGCATGGATGGAATTCGTAATCCTTCGTATACAATCCGTTTCTGGACTTCTTCAGTATAAAAAGCCTTCATTAATCCGAGTGCCGCTTCTTTCTTAGCGTCTGTTAAGTTAGAAGATAATCCAATGCCAATGGTATATCCTCCAGCCATCGCTTGTGGCCCTCCTTGATATAACGAGGGAAAAGGAATTACGCTGACTTCATTTTGGAAATCTGGAGGAGCATCCTCATTGTGAAACAAGGTGATATCCCAGTTTCCGTTTAAATACATTGCAGCTTTTCCATGAGTAAATAAATGCGCCGCTTCTTCCGTGGAAAGTTCGTTAGACGTAGGACCAAATATATCCTCGTCTACCCATGACTTTAACTGATCAAAAGCGCGTAAATAATTTTCATTCTGAAAACTGGTCCCTTCATCTCCTTGTACCAGTGAGTTAATAACCTCCGGATTAGAGTAACGATCCATAAGATAATGAGCAAAAATACCAGCGGGCCAGCGTTCTTCATTTCCCAATGCAAAAGGGATATAGCCATTCTCTTTCAATACAACAATCGCTTCATTCAATTGACTAAGGGTCTTAGGCAATGGAAGGCCAAGTTTTTCGAAAATGGTTGAATTCACGTAAAGAGGTTCAGCATTCCCTTCCAGCGGTAAACCATAGATATGACTATTTGACGTCCACAAATGAAGATCCTTAAACTGATCCTTCAGTTGATTATCTGTTACAAAATCTGATAGATCCATAAGCCTATTTGAACGAATATAGGGTTCGATCTCAGCCCCTCCGAACAAAACAAACATATCTGGAGGTGTACCAATCACCATTTCACTCTTTAGCTTCTGTTCTCTATGGACAGTTTGATCCATTCCATCAAAATTGACCTTCACATTTGGGTGAGTCTCTTGATAGGTGCGTACAACTTCTTCAAAAATATTAATGATGGGTCGATCATGTTCCTTAATCCAGAAATGGCGGAATGTAAGCGTAATCTTATCTGTCGGAACTTCTTCTAATGGACTATCTTCATCCCTCACCATAATCAGCATAACCGTTCCAGTCAACACAATGACATAAAGTACGATCCAGCCCCAATTCAGAAATCGTCTCATATTCGTTGCTCCTCTTCTTCGCTATAATCTCATGATATGATCTTAGGTAAACGGATTCGAATGGTTGAACCGTACCCTGGAGAAGAACAGATGAGAATACCATATGGGCTGCCGAATCGGATAACTAAACGGTCATGGACATTTTTAAGCCCTACCCCGCTATTACGATATTTCTTTTGATCTGCTGTATCCGTTTTCCATAAATTTAATAACGTTGCTTCATCGAAACCTAGTCCATTATCAATAACATCAATTAGAATATCATGGTCTGATTCATGGGCCTTAATCGTGATATATCCTTTGTGTTCCATAGGCTCAATTGCGTGATATAATGCATTCTCAACGATCGGCTGTACGATTAATTTTTGTGTCATATAATATTTCAAAGATTCTGCAAACTCAATTTCATACTCAAACTTATCCTCGAATCGAAACTTCTGAATATTTAAATAGTGACGAACGTGCTCGATTTCCATATGTATTGGAATTAATTCTTGATTCTCATTTATGCTAATTCTTAATAACTTCCCTAAGGAAATGACCATCTTGCTAATATTTTTATTTCCTTCTAACACTGCCATAGAATTAATCGATTCCAAAGAATTATAAATAAAATGGGGATTGATCTGAGCAACTAGTGCCTGTAATTCTGCCTTTTTCTTACGAGCTTGTTCCGTTTCCACCTGTAAAATGAGTTCATTGATTTGGGAGCTCATTCGGTTGAAACCATCAATCAATATATCTGTTTCATCATCACTTTTCGTGTGTGAAGTAATAGGTGTAAATACACCTTGTTGAACACGTTTCATCCCATTAGAGGCGCTAATAATACTTCGAACTAATTTACTTACGAAGAACTGGTCGAACCAAAATGCAGTCAACAATGAGAATAATCCCAATATAATCGCAATGTTGCGAATAGAATCAGATTCTGAACGAATTAACTTCATAGGGGTGATAGCCACTAAATACCAATCCTCATTATGGGACGGTAAAAAGGTAATCAGCGATTTCTCATTCCGATAGTTATCAATATAGTAATCCTTATCTTGAAAGCTTGTATCCGATATAAATGGAAATTGCACTTGTTCACCTATATGTTCGCCTGATTTGGTAAAAACGATGGATCCCTCTTTATTTACAAGCAAAATATCCCCGCTCTTCAGCGTGGCAGCTTCCCAGAAAACCTGATCTAATATATCCGGTTTAATATAAATCACAAGAGAACCTATATTTTCTAACGAATAATAATCTTTGATCACTCTAGCTTGAATAAGTATAGGATTACCTTCGGCGGATGATCCATTCTCACCTGGTCCAACCCATACCGGTCGCCCTTCAGCTTCCTTCATAGGTTCATACCAGTCTTTCCTCTTCAATTCATCAAATGGCATCGCTTCATTATATTGATAAATTAAGCTATCGTTGGTATAAAGGCTAAATGATGAAATCATGGGATGATCGATCAGTAGATTATTAATATTCTGTTTACGATCATACGTTAAGATGGTATCTGATTGCTTCAGTGATTGCTGAATCTCAGACCCCGGCTTTGATATGGCTGAATTTGAAATGGCTGTGATTTCATTTAGGGCAAATTTAAGCTTGCGATCTGTCTCTAATAAAGAAATCGAATAGAAGTTACTAGATTTCTTCTCCATAGCGCTTGAAAAGTTATAGTACGTTATGGCACCCATTACGATCACAGGAATAAACACAAGAAGAATAATAGCTAGCAAAATTTTACGACGGAGTTTCATATACGCACTTCCTCCAGCTGTCTTTACTTCATATTATTCTTCATTGTGCTCTGTAATCCCTTGTTTTGATAAGCATAAGTAAAATTAACTTTTAATCGCACCCGACGTCAGCCCTGCAATAAAGTAACGGCTGAAGAAAAGGAAGACAATTAATAGTGGTAATGTAGCCGTAAAGGTAGCTGACATGATCATACCATAATCAAGTCCATCACGGTTCGTGAATAACTGTTGCAATGCAATCTGAATAGTATAATGCTCTTTATTCTTCAGAACGACCAATGGCCAGAAGAAATCATTCCATACATTCATAAAGTTCAGAATGGCTAGCGTTGCCATGGCAGGAGTAATGACAGGAATAGCAATATTCCAGAATATACGGAAATGTCCACCACCATCAATTCTTCCTGCTTCAATGAGCTCTGTATGCACAGAAGTGGAAATATATTGTCTCATCCAGAATATACCGAACGCATTGACCATAGCAGGTACAATGAGTGCTTTGTAAGAATCAATCCAGTGAAGCTTAGCCATGATAATGTATGTCGGTAGAACACTTAGTTGTGTAGGAACAAACAATGTCCCAATGACGCATACAAACAGAATCTTTTTAAACGGAAATTCATATTTGGCAAAGGCATAACCAGCGAGTGTACAGAAGAACACCACGGATACAGTAACCATCGTAGAAACAAATAGTGAATTACCTAAAGCTCTAAAAAAGTCTGATTTCTCAAGTACGCGTTCAAAGTTGTTAAAAAATTGATCGCCTATCGTTAGTAACGGTGGAATGTGGAATACAGCTCCACGGTCATTTGTTGCAATAACAAACATCCAATAGAATGGAAAGATAGATATAAGAGCTCCAACGATAAGTAACAAATGATAGAGCAACTTGCTTGCTTTACCAGGATTACCGAGCTTACCTTTTGTAGTATTTAATGAACTCATGCTTTACCTCCTGTATCTCCGCCCATGCGGCTGGTTACTACCATATTAAGAACGGAGAAGACAATCGTGAATAGGAATAGCATAACTGCTGTTGCTGCCGCTGTACCAAAGAACCCATTACGGAAAGCCTCACTGTATAAATATGTAACCATCGTAACACCTTCCTCACGTGTCGATCCTGAGCCCGTTTGCCCAAGGAATACATAAGGTTCAGTAAATAATTGAAGTGCTCCAATTGTTGATAACAATGTAACGAATACGATAAACGGTTTAAGTAAGGGTAGTGTAATAAACGCTAACTGTTGTCTACTATTCGCCCCATCGATTCTAGCTGCCTCATATAAATCTGTTGGAATACTTTGAAGACCTGATAGGAAAATAATCGTGTTATATCCTACCCAACGCCACATAACCATGGTTGAAATTGCGATCTTAACTCCCCAAAATCCAGAGTTAAAAGCCACATTCTCCAACCCAAGTGAATTTAAAATCCAGTTAATCATCCCATTATTACCAAACATGGTACTGAATACTAGAGTAACTGCAACAATTGACGTGATATTAGGCATAAAATAAAGAATACGGAATGTCTTCTTAAACTTGGTTAATGCTGAATTTAGAAGAATCGCTAATAACAGCGCTACGATTAACTGAGGAACAGTCCCCATTACACCCATAATGAGTGTATTTGTGAAAGAGATCCAGAATGTAGGATCACTTGTTATGAGTTCATAATTCTTAAGTCCAACATATTTCATTGGACCTAATGCATCCCACTTGAAGAAGGATAGATAAATAGTAAATAAAATCGGATATAATCCGAAAATACCAAAAATGATAAAGAATGGTGATATGAATGTATAAGCTGTAATACGACTTCTTCGTTGTTCTGTCAGAAAGGGCTTCTTGATACTGACAGGTGGAATAACAGTGACCGGCTCTGCCATGGTTTACCTCCAGGAATTAATTTATAAATCCAAATTCGCAAGGCATTGTTCCTCCCTGCGAATTTGGATCATTTCTATCTTGCATTTTATTAAAATGTTGATTAAGTTATAATATCTAGCTACGTTCTGCTAATGTTTTAGCCTTTTTAACTGCTGAATCCCACTCTTTTGCAGGGTCCGATTTCTTCTCTAACACATTTTTAAGTGCATCTTTGAAGAATGTATCTGTTTGGTCATGTAATGGACCGTAGTAAACTGGTTTAACGCGTTCTGCCGCTTTACCAAACTCAACTGCTGTAGCTTGGCCGCCGAAGAATTCATCTTGGAAACCTGTGAAAGCTGCATCTGTATACAATGCTGGAATAGATGGCATCAAACCACTTGCTTTGAAAGATTCAAGTTGGCTAGATTGGCTATCCAACCAAGCGATGAATTCATAAGCTTCTTTCGAATGCTTACCTTCTTTAGGTAATGTTAGGAATGATCCACCCCAGTTACCAGCACCTTCTGGTAATTGTGCGATTTTCCATTTACCTGTTGAATCAGGAGCGTTACTCTTAATGTTACCTGCCATCCAAGCTGGACCTAGAACAACTCCGAATCCACCATCGTTCATTGCTTGACCCCACTCAGGAGACCAAAGTAATGTGTTACCAATCCATCCTTCTTGAATACCTTTCACCGTAAAGTCATATGCTTTCTTAACTTGTGGGTTAGTGTCTCCAATAAAGGAACCATCTTCTTTATTAAAGTAGATCTGATCAGCAGATTGATCACGAAGACCGTTGTACACAAGGTCTGTCAAATCTGCAAATGGTTTACCTGTTTTTTCTTTAAATTGTTTAGCTACTGTAGCGAATTTATCCCAAGTATCGATTGCTGCTCCGAATCCTTCTGGATCAACTGGTAAACCAGCTTTTTCAGCAAGATCCGTACGATAATAAACAACTGTAGGACCAATATCCGTTGGAAGACCAATTTGGAAACTTCCATCTACAGATGAAGCCTGTTTCCATTTCCAGTCTAAATAGTTACCTGCGATATCCTTCGCACCAAGGTCGTTCAAGTTATAAAATTTATCTTGAGCGTTGATGAAACGTTCCATGAAACCGATTTCAAGCATGAAGATGTCAGGTGCTCCTGAATCTGCAGACAATGCTGTTGTCAGATTGTTATGGTGAGCCGTTTGATCTGATGTATTTTGAAATTTAACCGTAATGTTTGGATGTTCTTTGGTGTATTCCTTAGCAAGATCTTCATAGTTGGTCGTTCCAAGTGACCAGAATGAAAGTTCGATCTTCTCTGCAGGCTCCTCTTTCGTTGCCTCTGGTGTTGTTGTAGTCTCTGTGGCATCCTTAGTAGCAGCATTGTTTTTGGAAGTATTGTTATTATTACCTCCACAAGCTGTTAAAGCAGAGACTAACATGATCACAAGCAAAAGAGCTGTAAAATGTTTAGCTTTTTTCATTTTCTTACCCCTCTCGAGAATGTTTCTGTTTACATTTTTTATTCTACAAGATTCATTCCCATTTTTTGAGGAGGTAATATTGCGATTTATGGTTGAAAATATTACGACACATTTTTCTTTGATATGTAAATTATGGATTTATGCTATTAATTATTAAGAGATTAACACTAAAAAGGGACCTGCTTATTAGCAGGTCCTTAGTTGTTACCTATTTAGTAGTACCGTAGCTTATTTACCGCTCCACAATTCTACACGTTCTTTCACAAGTTCTGTATATTCCTTCTCCATATCTTCTGCCCCTGCTTTATTAAGCTCTGTAATCATACCATCATATACAGCGTCGAACTTCTCAGGAGTAGATAGGATTGCTTCTGGAATACGTTTACGGATAATATCTTGAGTCTTTTGGAACTTCACAGCATAACTCGAACCTTCTTCAACTGTGATGTTGAATGCCGCTCCGTACGCTTTAACTGGGAAATCCTTCTCTGTTGGGAATAGATCTTTCCATGTTGTTGCGTTATATGCTTTTAAACTTTCCTTCTCTGCATCAGAGTAACTATTAACAATCTGATCAGGGTAGTTCGTTGTGTAATAGTTACCGGATGGATCAAGTACACCGTCACCATAGTGTGCAGACATCGCGGTATATAGACCAATACCAGTTTTCTTCGCGAAATTAGAACCATCATTATTTTTCTTATCTAGAACGTCTGCAGGAATGACACGTTTGCCATCTACAACGTTATAATGTACACCTTCTATGCCCCAGTTCTGAAGAACTTGTCCTTCATCGGAAGCCAAGTAATCTAGGAATTTAATAGCACGTACAGGATCTTTCGTTGCTGTTGTAATCCCTATACCCCAACCAGACAAGAATCCAGTATCTACAAAGGTATGATCTTTATATTCTTCAGAAAGTGTTACAGGGAAATGCGCATATGTTCTTTCATCTTTACCAGAAGCCTTCAAAGAGTTCTCTGCGTCAGCATATCCCCATTCTTGGTCAATCAGACCAAGGACACGACCACTAGAAATCTTAGATTTATATTGGTCACTCTTCTGTACGAACGTATCCTTGTCAAGTAAACCTACATTGTACATATGGTTCAACCAACGGAAGTATTCTTTCTCTTCTGGACGTTTGTAGTGAAGTTGAGCTTCAAATGTTTCTGGATTGATGTAATATTCACCATCATCTGGTGCTCCAGTAGTATAGAAAGCTGGGTTCGTTACAGTGATCATGATTCTCCAATCATCTGCATCAAGCGTCAAAGGAATCGTAGGTTGACCATCGATTGTAGGATGTTTGTCTTTATAAGCTTTAAGGACATTTTCGAAATCTTGAAGTGTCTTCACTTCAGGATAACCTAGTTCTTTTAGAACCGCATGTTGAATTTCGAATCCACCTGTTGCATCGAAATAGGACTGACTCACTGCGGCATTCGTTGGAATAACATAGATTCCTTTATCTTCAGAGCTATAAGGAAGACGATTCATGTATTCCCCATATACCTTTTTTAGATTTGGAGCATATTGTTCAATCAAATCTGTCAAATCAAGCATCGCACCAGCATCTACAAGTTTGTTAATATCACTCTTCGCATACACGAAGTCTGGATATTCACCACTAGCTGCCATTAAGGCAATCTTGTCTTGGCCTCCACCTGAAATAGCATATTCTGCATTAAGGGTTACACCTGTTTTTTCAGTAATAACTTTACCAACTTCATCCTGCATTTTATTCCAGTTAGGACTTGCATCTGCACCGAAGAATGAGAATGTAATCGGACTTGTAGTATCTCCCGTGTCGGTAGGTTCTGCATTCCCATTATTACCGCATCCTGCAATTGCTAGTGAAGCTACAATCAGCGGAACAAATGCATATTTACTTTTATTCATTGCCATTCAAAACACTCCCCTATCATATGTCTAATCTTGTTGTACCCACAGGTTTTCTGTTGTACAAATTGTCTTAGTCTAAACTAATCTGTTTATAAATCTATCTCTATATCTATCTTTATATTGGACGGATGAATAAACACATAGCGCTTATTCATCCGTCATCACTAAGACCATTATATTAAGATTTCACAGCACCAAGTGTCATTCCGCCAACAAAGTACTTCTGAAGGAAAGGATATACAACTAGAATTGGAACTGTAACGACGATCGTGATCGCCATTTTGATCGATTCTGGTGAAATTTGTGCCATTTGTTTTGCCATATCATTGGCATTCACATTAGATCCGCCTTGCTGAGTACTTTGTAGTACTTTCATCAATTCGTACTGTAATGTCGTCCAAGTAGCATTACTTCCGTTATACAAGTATGTGTCAAACCATGCATTCCATTGTCCTACAGCAATGAACAAGGCGATGGTTGCTAGAACCGGTTTACACAATGGAAGAATGATTCTCCAATAAATCGTGAAGTCATTTGCTCCATCAAGCTTAGCTGATTCTTGTAATGCGTAAGGCAGTCCATCAATAAATGATCTTACAATGAACACGTTAAACGCACTTACTAATCCAGGTAAAACATATACCCAGAACGTTCCAATCAAGTTCAAATCACGCATTAGGATGTATACAGGAATCATTCCGCCTGAGAAATACATCGTCATTGCAAGAAATGTTGAAACAAATTTACGTGCACGGAAATCTGGTCGGCTAAGTGTGTATGCGATCATTGAAGCACTTAGTAATCCGAATACCGTACCCACTACAGTACGTAGTAAAGATACCTTTAACCCTTGAAGTAAAGTATCATAACCGAAAATCGTTTTATAATTCTCTAATGTGAATTGACGAGGGAATATCGAGATCCCACCTCGTACCGTATCAATAGAATCATTAAAAGAGATGGCTAGTACATTTAAGAAGGGATATACCGTAGCAATCAGTATGATTGCCATGAAAATTATATTAAGTACATCAAATATTTTTTCGGATTTAGTTGCATTGAAGGCTTTATTCATATCTACCCCCTCCTTCTACATTATGCTTTCTTTAGTAACTTTCTTGAAAATACCATTCGCAGTGAAGAGTAAGATTACACTCACAACGGAGTTAAACATCCCTATGGCAGTACCGTATGAGAACCTACCCATATTGAGTCCATAATTTAGTGCGTATAAATCAAGTACTTCGGCATAGTCCGTTGTTAAGCTATTCCCTAGTAGGAATTGTTTCTCAAATCCGTTACTGATCAAGTGACCAATAGACATAATCAGAAGCACGGATATTGTGGACCGAATTCCTGGTATCGTGATGTGCCACATTTGTTTGAATCGATTCGCACCATCAACACGTGATGCTTCATAAAGTTCCAAGTCAATCCCTGTAATCGCTGCCAAATAAATAATGGTGTTCCAACCTGTTTCTTTCCATACATCTGAAGCAGTTACAATGTACCAGAACAAGTTCCCTTTGGCCATGAATTGAATCGGCTCATCAATGATATGTAGAAGCATTAACAACTGATTCACTGCTCCGCCTTCTGTAGACAATAACTTTGTAATAATTCCAGCTACAACTACCCATGATACAAAGTGAGGTAAATAAGAAACGGTCTGAATTACCTTTTTATACATCATTCCACGAAGTTCATTTAATAGTAGTGCGAATATAACAGGAATAACGAATCCCACAACTAGTCCCATTAAACTCATCGCTAATGTATTTCTTAACACTAGATAAAAACGTTCATCTGAGAATAACTCAACGAACTGATCGAATCCTACCCATTTCTGTTCACCGAATGAACGGGCAGGTTTATAATTTTGAAAAGCCATTGTCCATCCCCACAAGGGAAGATAATTAAATACAACGACCCATATTACAAAAGGCATAGACATTAAATATAGATACTTTTGATTTACAATCGCATCCCATATCCCACGCTTTTTCTTAGGAGCTTGCGATGCACCACCGTTGCTGTCGGGGGAATTACCGCTGGTTGTTAGCGTTTCCATCTTAAGGACCCCTCCTCTATTTGATATACTTTATTTTACTTGAAACATATTTAGCATAATACCCAATCATTTTTATATAAATTCATATAAAAATTAGATATACCCCCTATTTCACACTTGAAAATCATGTAAATATTATACTTTTAGATGAAAACAAATCATATGCGCTTTCATGCATATGATTTGAATATAGACCATATTTTGTAATCGCTATCATTTATTCCTTTTCTCTACCTTTATACGAGGAAGGTGAAACCCCAACATACTTCTTAAATTTACTATGAAAATAATCTACATTGGCATATCCTACGCGGGTTGCAACTTGATGAACTTTAAGCCCTTCCGTTAACAACTCTTTAGCTTTGTCTATCCTGACTTTATCCAGGAACATATTGAAATGTTCACCTGTATAGTTCTTAAATAGTTTCCCTAAATAAGCACTGTTATAATTAAATACTTCTGCCAAAAGTTCTAGCTTTAAATTTTCACTCGAGTTTCTTTGAATGAAATCTATAACTTGCTTGACTACGGTATCCTTGCTTATGCCGCCTAATTTTTCAATCAAATTATTTAGATGGTTAATCGTTAATTGTCTTAATTCTTTAAGTGTCACTTGTTGATATACTTCTGATATGAATGATGTATAATCTTGCAGAATAGAATACATTTCCGGATTATTACTAGAAAGTTTATTCATCACAATAGAGAATATTTGGGTATATTGTGATTTCATCGTATGCTCTGATCTTCTAGTGCTCATAATACATTGTTCTATTTCTTCCATCACTCGCCAGACCGCTTCCTTACTCCGAATATCCAATGCATAATAAAGTTTGTCCGATAATTCGATCTCATCACTATGGCTTAATACAAGCTCGTTATCGAATTTATCGATCATCACCTGTTGATCATCACTAATCATGACTCGCTTATGCTCAAAAAGGAACCGATGATGGAGTAGCTCAGCAGCACTCGTATATGAGCTTCCGATCTCTCTTATGTCATCTACCATTTGACCTGCAGCCGCATATATAATCCATCCCCATTCTTCTGTGATCATGGA
Organism: Paenibacillus sp. Y301; assembly: GCF_059445505.1. Taxonomy (NCBI): domain Bacteria; kingdom Bacillati; phylum Bacillota; class Bacilli; order Caryophanales; family Paenibacillaceae; genus Paenibacillus; species Paenibacillus sp. Y301. Next base: position 75,317 of record NZ_JCAIUL010000016.1, read on the forward strand.
TAATTCCTTATACAAGACCTCGGCTTGATCATCTCGAATAATAGCATGTCTCATCAAAATACCAATGTTAGGTCCTGCTGAAAAAACAATTCCACTATCTGATTGATCAAACCAATCCGCTAGTTTCCCTTTGAGCGTCGTTAAGTGTAATGAATCCCCAGAAGGTTGACCATGTACTTCAACCAATAACATTTGATAACTGTTCCAAGAAAGTCCTAAATTCATAATACTCTCTAAATTCCCTTGTTCGTTCCCATCAAACAGGAAGGACTCCACCATATGCTCCCGTAGGTAGTGATCCCCTTCAGCATTGCGTAGTTGAAGTTGAATCTCTTTGGATAACGATGCTCTAATGCGTTGTAATTCTTCAATCATCTCATCTTCATCTACGGGTTTCAGTAAATATCCATCTACTCTATTCGTGATTGCTTTCCTCGCGTAATCGAAATCGGCATAACCACTTAGAATTAAGAATCGCCCTCCACTATTCTCTTGGCGAATTTGCTCAATGACTTCAAGTCCGGTCATTCCGGGCATACGAATATCGATAATTGTTAGATCTGGTCGTAGTTGATTAAATTTCATTAATGCTTCGCGCCCGTTTGACGCAGTATCTATCACCCTGTAACCATGTTCTTCCCAATCTATTATCGTCTTTAGTCCCTCGCGAATGCTGGGCTCATCATCTACAATTAGCACATTAAACAAAGGTGTCTCCTCCCATCGGGATATCAAAATGTATTGTAGTACCCTTTCCTAACTCGCTAGAAATGTTTAATCCATATTGGGCACCATAAAACAATTTAAGTCTCTGATGTACGTTACGTAGACCGATCCTTGCACCCTCTATCTCATCTAATTCTAAAGAAGATACAACTTCTTGCATACGCTCACATGACATCCCAATACCGTTATCCATGACTTCAATATGTAATTCATTATTACTCACCCAACTTCTTACAATTAGAATCCCATTCACTTCCTTGCCTTCAAGTCCATGTATAATTGCATTCTCAACAAGAGGTTGAATGATAAGAGGTAGAATATTAATCTCTTTAGATTCGGGTTCCATCATTAACTCAAAGTTCAAGCGGTCCTCATACCTGAATTTCTGTATCCCCAGATACGATCGAACCATTTCCATCTCTTCCCTCAGAGTCGTTATTCCACCACCAATTTCGAGGTTTTTACGCATTAATTTGCCTAGTAATTGAACAATATTAGCAATTTCTTTTTCTCCGTGAATATGCGCCTTCATACGAATGGATTCTAACACATTAAATAAAAAATGAGGATTAATTTGACTAGCCATCATTTTTAATTTAATTTCTCTCTGGGCGATTTCAAGCTTATTATTCTTCTCACTCGTTTCGTAGACTTGATTCATTAAATCATTAATACTATTGACCATATAATTAAATTGCCGTGACAATTGACCAATCTCATCATTCCCATCAATACCCGAGTTAACTGTGAAGTCACCTCTTGCTACCTTATTAAGTTGTCTGCTGAGATGTAGAAGTCGATTCGATATTAACTGGGATACAACATATATGAGAACAAGCGCAAGGGCCAAGACGACCAATATTAATGCTAATCCAATCCAACTGACCCGCTTCGAATCTTTGACGATACTTTCCGTAGAAAAGGCAGAAACGATAGTAAGACTATTTCGACTTGCTTCCGGTGTTAATTCACTAATCACTATATTTGAAGGTACCCCATTAATTTCGGCCGTAAATGTACTTTTGGTAGACTCTTCAAGGCTGAACTTAAGGTCAAGCTTGGCTAACGTTGTTCCCACCAATGCTGGATTCTTTGCGGCTACAATATATCCATCTTCGTCAGCTATCATCGTCTCAAAAGGTTCGTTGATTAGAATCGAGTTCAGCCGGTTCTGATTCACGGGGATAACTAGAACACCTCTTGATCTATATTCACTAAATTGAATGGGACGAACTAAACTTAGTCTCTTCTCATCATCTGCATTCTGATCCTTTAAGTAGAACCAATTAATACCAATATTTGATGTGGCTGACTTAAACCAAGGCGTTTGACTTGTTTCCAGATTAATACGAGTAAATTCTAAATTATCACTCATACTCTCATTATAATGATAGAATCGAATGCCGCTAATCTCACTGTAGAGATCACTCATTTTCTGAAATTCGTCATAATCCTTATAGGCATTAAACACTTCAAGATTGCTTCTATAACGTGTGTTCACAATCGTTTGTAAATCCTCGTCAAGATAAATTTTGTTGGAAATATCAACGGGGACTTTTAACAAGTTCACCATTTGAGAACGGATCTTATCCACGTTATTAGACATTTGAGCAACTGCATTATCTAGTGCCATTTGACGAAAGTATCCTGTTAGCGTAACACCGATAATAATAACTGGAATCATTACGACTCCAATGTATGAATAGATTAATTTGGTCTTGATCTTCATATTGTTTGTCTTCCGGATAAAGAAGCCCCACATCTTGTTCACCTCCCCTCCATTCTAGCATAGCTAACATTCAATTCAATTTCTTCTGAGAATTAGACACAAAAAATACCCTCTATCATGAGGATAGGGGTATCATTTATTTGCAAAAAATTTATTTAATTGATTCTAGATACTCTGTAATTTGAGCTGGAGTTTTGGCAAATTTACTATGTAGATGAGCTACCTTTTCTCCATTTCGATACACTAATAAGCTAGGAATTCCACGTACATCATTCTCATCTGAGATATTTGGAAACTGTTCAACATCCAATGCATAAAATTGTTTGTCTGAATTGTTATCAATGATTCCACCCATGAATTTATCCAGTGTTTTACAATCGGGACACCAGGTTGCATCATACTTAATGACAGTCCATTCATCACTTTGTGTTAATTGACGGTACTGTTCTTCTGTTTGAATTCTCTCCATCTTGTTGTTCCTCCTAAGGATGATCTAGATCAGACCATTATTGTTGATTGCAATGACAAACATCACACTCATTACTTATCTTATTTCTTATTTTAACGATTATTTATCCTTTTGCAAATTCAGTATGCTCTACACTATTAAATTCATACCCCTCCTCATTGCCACTCTAATTATTTGTACACACAAAAAAAACGCAATCGCGCCAAGAATCGGCTATGATTACGTTCTTCTATTCGAGAATTACAATTTATTTAATGTTTCAGTTAATACAGGGACAATTTGTGATTTACGTGACACAACGCCCTTTAATATCGTCTTGTTATCAACCAATTGTACGTCATAAGCTTGTTCTACTGCGTTAGTTACTTTACCAAGTGCCAATGCTACGGAATCATTATTAAGAATATCCGTAACGACAAATACAAATAAATCTAAACCCTTCTCCGCAATTACAGTGGATAGGGCAGCTTCCAATTCAGATTGGCGAGCTAATACATCATTCGTATCCACTGCATTCACTTGAGCAATCTCCACTTTGTAGTTGCCCATTTGGAATTCTTTAGCATCAAGAGAGATCAATTCTTGAATAGTCTTATCACTAAGATCCGCACCCGCTTTAAGCATTTCTAGGCCATAGCTTTCTAAGTTTACACCTGCAATCTCAGCTAATTCCTTCGCCGCAGCCACATCCTCAGCTGTACATGTTGGAGACTTCAAGAGTAGCGAGTCTGAAATGATAGCGGATAACATTAATCCAGCAATCTCCTTACGAACCGCGGCTCCCTTTTCTTTATACATTTTATTTAGAATAGTTGCTGTACAACCTACTGGCTCTGCACGGTAATACAACGGATGGCTGGTCTCAAAATTCGCAATTCGATGATGATCAATAACTTCCACAACGCGTACCTTATCAATATCACTAGCACTCTGTTGACGTTCATTATGATCGACGAGAATAACTTCCTCTACTTCATTAGAGACCGTCTCTACAAGACGAGGGCCACTCACATTGAAATGGTCTAATGCATATTGTGTTTCTCCGTTAATCGAGCCCAATCGAACGGGTTCTGCATCTACACCTAAAGCTATCTTTAGTTCAGCATAAGCAATAGCCGAGCAGATTGTATCTGTGTCTGGATTTTTGTGTCCAAAAATAAGTACCTTCGTCATAATAATAATTCTCTCCTTCTTATGGCCAATAAAAGTATGCGCCTAAATGATTGTCCTGTCTTAATTATAACGTCAAATTCTCCTTAATCCAATTCCTTTACAGAGAATAATTGACAATATATTAGATACTCTCTGTCGGAAGCCCACTCTTTGGCATATTCAAAGACTCTTTTTCTTGTCTGACCATCAATATAAACGCTAATGCTACCAGCATGCTTGCCGATGCACAGTAGAATAATATAGAGTAACCGAAACTATCGATCATCATTCCTAATAATGGCGGAGAGGATATGGCTGCTAAAGAAGACACTAAGTAATATAACCCTGTTCGTGTACCGATGCTCTCTTCTTTGCCTGTAGATATAATAAATGGATATGAATTGATATTAATACATGCCCAGAACATCCCTCCAACTAATAAGAGAAGGCGGAGAATCAATAAATCGTTTACAAAGATTACAAGGGAAAAGACAATAAACAGACCACATATACCTGCAATGATCATTTTTTTCTTACCAAATCGGTTACCTAGAAAGCCACTTGGGATCGCAAACAGAACAAATGCTAATGAGAAAAAAGTTAAGGAGAATGACGCGGCTTTCTCACTTAGTCCTAAGTGATTTTTCCCATACAACGTAAATAACGTTTCAACCCCTTGATAAGAGACGAACCAGAAGAAGATTGCAGCTAGTAAAAACACTGTTGTGCGGTCTAGTTGTTTTTTTAACGATATACGAGGTTTCGTTCCCGATCCAAGTTGCTCCGAAGGTGTGATTAAAGAATCTCTAGATTCCTTTATCGTGCGTGAGACAACTAATAGACATAATAAGGTTAACAACCCTGCTACAATAAAAGGTAACGAACGATGGTAGTCATACAATATGGAACCTACTCCAAAAGCAAGAATGGAGCCTACTCCACCCATAAAGTTAATAATCCCATTGGCTTTCGTACGCTTATTCTCTACCGTAATATCAGGCATCAATGCCACCGTAGGAGAGCGATATAAGCTCATGGATAGATTCATCAGTATCATAAATAGTAAGAGAGTGAATAATCCCGTATGAAACGGTATGATTGCCGTAAAGATCGCTGCTAGCGGCATTCCAAATAACAAATAAGGTATTCTTCTACCATGCCGAGTTGCCGTGCGATCACTTCTATTGCCTATCCATGGTTGTAGAAAAAGGGCAAAGTAATTATCGATGGTCATCAAGAAGCCGACAACAGCGATGCTTTGTACATAGTTTTCGAGAAAGAAGGGTACAAATGCATTATATAATGCCCAAGTAATACTAATACTGAAGAACCCAAAACCCAGAAGCCATGTCTTCCTCACTCGGTCACTCTCCTCTAATGGCTAATAGTTCAGCTAGTCTGTCAGGATAATCGGTTATAATCCCCAAGACACCCGCTTCAATTAAATATGTCATTCGCTCAGGATCATTAACTGTAAAAGGACAATATTCCTTTCCATGTGCTGTCGCACCCTTCACAAATTCGGGCAACACAGCATAATGGTTCGCATGAAGTGCATCAGCACCTAATGTTGCAGCATACTCCCAAGGTTGGTACAGCCCCTCCATGTAAAGGATTCCAGTCCGAATCTCAGGGGCAATACTTTTACAAAATGCTAAAGAATAATGATTAAAACTTGAGAATACCACTCGATCCGCCATGTTATATTGACGAACAAGTTGGATTACCTTCTCCTCCATACCTGGATACATAAAAATACCATTTTTTAGTTCAATATTTAACATTGTGTCACGTTGACAAAGAAGCTTCAGTAAATCTTCTAGCAAAGGTATACGCTCACCTTCGAAAGAATCTCCGAACCAAGAACCTGCATCTTCCAAAGATAACTGTTCCAAGGTCATATCCTTCACATAACCCGACCCATTCGTAGTACGATTGATAGCTTCATCATGGATCAGTACCAAATGGCCATCCTTGGTCATCTGGACATCTGTTTCGATCCCTGTTGCTCCTAGTTCGAGACCCTTAACAAAAGCCGCCATCGTGTTCTCAGGGCATGCTGCTGATGCACCTCGATGCGCATAGTTGATTAACTTCTTCATCCTTCGTACCCCCATATCCTAAATAGCCCTCATTCATACATTTACATCCCAATATCTTAAGAGAATGAGATTGTAGGCTTCGTTAATAGTATAGTTTCAATTGGTAAAAAATACATCATCCGAATGTAAAAAGTGACACGTTCATGGAAGCAACTGATCCTATAACAGACGAAGAGCCTCAACCCATTATTAGATTGAAGCTCTTCATAAAAATAAGAAGCTATGCGTAGTCTAGTTGTCCTTAACTGTTACGGGCTCACGGAACAAGTATTTTAACAAAGGAGGCGTAACTAACGTCGTGAGAATAACCATAATGATGACGGAAGTGAAATATTGCGGTTGAAGTAGACCTGCTTCTAATCCTGTCGCCGCAATGATTAAAGCTACTTCTCCTCTTGATATCATTCCTGCTCCAATGGCAATCGACGACCGTGTATTAAATCCGGTTAGTCTTGCTCCAAGTCCTCCACCTATCCATTTGCTCAATATAGCTACTAACGAGAGTAGAATGAGGAATCCAATTTGTTGTCCCACACCTTCAAAGGAAACATTAAGTCCAACGCTCACAAAAAAGACAGGTACAAATATAGAATACGCAATGGGTTCTACCTTCTTTTCCACAATGTGCTTAAAGGAAGTCTGTGAAATCGCAATCCCAGCTGCAAATGAACCTATAATTCCGGCCATACCCATCAGATCTGCAAAATAAGCAAAACCAAAACATATAACTAGAGCAGCTGTTATGGTCGCTTCCGTCACCTGTAACTTAGAGAGCACCTTCATCACCTTAGGTACAAGGAACGCCCCTACGGCAATAATAATGACAAAGAATAATACCTTCTTGCCGATGAGTAAACCTAAGTTCACGTCCTCCCCAGTACCAAGTAAACTCATCATTACGGCTAATAGAATAACTACGAGGACATCATCTACTACCGCGGCGCCCAGGATCGTCGTACCTTCACGGGAATTCAGTTTATTCATATCTTTTAGCACTTGAGCTGAAATACTAACGGACGTAGCACTAAAAATAACCCCCATAAAAAGTGCATAACTATTAGGGAATCCAAATAATTCAGCGACAGCGAACCCTCCGACAAAAGGAAGAATTATCCCTCCTACGGCAACCGCAAGTGCAGACTTCCAATTCCTCTTAAGTTGATCCACATCTGTTTCTAGACCGGCTATAAACATGAGCAATAATACACCGATTTCTGACATGTAATGAATAAAATCACTATCGTTTGGAATCCAACCTAGTACAGCTGGCCCTAAGACAACCCCTATGATCAACTTCCCTAATACTGCTGGCTGTCCGAGTCGAACCGATAGATCCCCTGCTACTTTAGTAAAAAATAGAATAAGGACAAGATAAAAAATAAATGCCATACGTCATCTCCCTCTCTTACGATTAAAATACCCTCTAATATTGTTTACTATGAGGAAGTTGCAACAACAAAAAAAGAGGATTCCTATATTCGGAATCCCCAAAAATAAACAGGAGGAGCCCTTGGTGACAGGCTCCTCCGTAAATCAACAGGTGCATATAATAAATCTTATATTACAATTATAAAGAAATCTTATAGTTTTGTAAACCACATTACACCTCAACTGTACTTCGCTAGTCCCCTTATTTCAACTTAATTCCAGCTACAGTCCATTAGGTAATTACACCTTTCTTTAAAATTATATTTGCATACAAGGCCTTCTCCCCTGTTGCAACTACGGCGTAAGCCCTTTTCGTGCGCTCATAGAATTCGAACCGTTCGATCTTCTCTAGAGGTTGAGATAATCCTGTTCGTTGTTCGATAATCGTCTTATACTTTTCCCAAATGGGTGTCTCCACTAAGTCCCCTGGAACAATTTGCATAAGTACCACCGGTCTCTCAACGTATTTATCTAAAGGAAACATGTGCAGAATAGCATCTAGCAATAATGGAATGGCATGCCCATCGCAACGAATGAGTCTCGATGTGTGACTTGCTGCAGGAAAATTAGCATCCGCTAGTACAATCTCATCGCCGTGGCCCATCTCCATCATTATTTTCAAAAGATCGGGTGTTATGATTCCAGGAACACCATATAACATATGAGCCATCCTTTCCTAATCTACATTAAATAGAGTGTGAGATCTGATCATATTGATAATAAGCATCTGACCAATCCTCTGTTGTGAATGGCTCGTAAGTTACTACAGGAAAAGATCTCTTAATGATAGATGCAGCTTCTTTAACATCGTTAATCTCCCCATTGGCATGGAACTGTACGATTATATTTCCGATTGCACTCGCTTCGATGGGACCTGCCCATACCGGACGAGCAATGGCATTAGCAGTGAACTGACACAATAACTCGTTCTGAATCCCACCACCAATCATGTGTAATCCTGCATAGGCATGACCTGTCAACTTCTCGACTTGTTCCAACACTTTACGATAACGAAGCGCTAAACTTTCTAGAATACAACGTACCACTTCCCCTCGTTGACGAGGTACAGGTTGTTCCGATTCTTCACAGAACTTCTGGATTTCCTTCTCCATATCAGACGGGTTAAGAAACCTAAGATCATCCGGATCAATGAGACTCCGAAAAGGAGTAACCTCTGCCGCTTCCCTGACTATTTCCGTAAAGGTCACTTCTGTATCAATCCTATCCCATTTACGCTTACATTCTTGTAAAAGCCATAACCCCATAATATTCTTCAATAGCTGATATGTATGGCCCACTCCGCCCTCATTAGAGAATTGGAGTTGCCTCACTTCCATAGTCAATAAAGCCTCTTCAAGTTCTGTGCCAAGGAGTGACCATGTCCCACATACCAGATATACGAAATTAGAAGTGTTTGCTGGGACCGCAACGATAGCGGATTCCGTGTCATGCGAGCCAACTGCAATCGCTTTTAGATCAGGTATACCAAGCTCCTTACGCACTTCATCGGTGAGGTTCCCTATGATCGCACCCGGCTGTATAGGTTCGATAAACAAGGAGGATGGAATGCCTAATTCCTTCATAAGCGGCTCATTCCATACACCTTGGTTAGGTAAGAATAATTGCGTCGTTGTAGCCATAGTAAACTCACAGGTCTTCTCTCCAGTGAGGAAATAATTCAATAAATCAGGCGTTAGTAACAATGTCTTCGCATGGGTTAACTTAGGACAATTCGCCTTCTTCATAGCATACAACTGATAGATGGTGTTAAAAGGCATCAATTGTAGTCCACCTTCTATGAAAAGCCTCTCTTCACCGACCCTCTCACAGATTTCATTAATTAATCCATTCGTCTGAGGATCTCGATAGTGATATGGATTACCAAGCAATTCTCCGTTGTGATCCAGGAGTCCGAAATCAACACCCCAAGTATCAATCCCATAACTAACAGGTAGGAATCCTTGTTGAAATGCTTTACGAATCCCTCTCTTGATCTCTTGTACAATCATCAAGATATCCCAATAGTAATGCTTACCTACTTGGATATGTCCATTCGTGAATCGATGAATTTCTGTCATTCGCAGACTTTTCTCTCCATCGGTTCCAGAGATCATTTCACCAATCAAAGCTCTTCCGCTACTTGCTCCGAGATCAAAGGCAAGAACTGTTGGAGACTTTAAGCTCATTGTCCTGCACCGCCCTTACTATACTGGTGGCTATAGGTTACTTCATTTGTTGAAGAAGCTTGATGCGATAATCTTCACTTTCTAGAGAAGCAATTTCTGCAAATTCCTCGTCACTCAAAGCTTTGGGTGTACCAATAACCTTTGCAGACATATAGATTGCGGCACTCTCTGCTACAACTTGTGTACGGTAATAGGCTTCTCGTAAATTTCTTCCTACCGTAACGAGACCATGGTTACCGAGTAGGATGGAGCTTGCTTCATTGACTTTGTTTGCTACAGCTTCCGCAAGAACAATCGTTGTGGGAAGGACGTATGGAACAAAAGCTGTCTTTCCTACTAGTGCAGCTTGATCTGGGAACATAATCGGAAGTTCCGTTTTGACAAGTGTGAAAGCAATGCATGATGAAGGATGTGTATGAACAATCGCCCCAATCGTTGAGTTGTTCCGGTAACAAAATAAATGCATAAGGACTTCCGAGGACGGTCGTAGTCCAATGTCCGTTATCTCCCCTGTCGGGATATCTACTTCAACCCATTGCTCTTGGGTTATATCCTCCATCGCGAACCCACTTGGTGACACATACATCGTATCTCCAATACGGGCACTGATATTACCACCGGGTCCAACAACAAGCCCATTCTCAACGGTTTTCTTGGCATATTTACATAGTTCAAGACGAATATTCATATCGCTCATTGAGATCCTCCATTCCTATGAGTCTATTTATAAAGTGGTCCGAAATTGGTACAAGCTCTGAAATCTGAACCTTCTACATGTTCTGTTCCAAACATTCCCCATACTCTTGGTCTAAATATTCGCTCTTCCGATACATTATGCATTGCAACGGGAATGCGAAGCATGGAGGCTAACGTAATCAGGTCGTCACCAATATGCCCGAATGAAATAGAACCATGGTTGGCACCCCAATGATCCATAACGGAGTAGACACTTGTGAAGGCACCTTTACCTGTTACAATCGGGGTGAACCACGTTGTTGGCCAAGTCGGGTCTGTTCTCTCATCTAGTATTTCATGGACATGTTCAGGTAAATCAATTGAATATCCTTCAGCAATCTGAAGAACAGGTCCTATTCCCTTGACTAGATTCAACCGAGACATCGTCATGGGCATTCCGCCTTTTGTCAAGAAATCCGATGAGAATCCCCCTCCACGGAAATATTCAATAGATGCAGGTCGCCAAGAAGTGCTGTTAAGACATTGACGTGTTTCCTCTTCTGTAATTTCCCAGAATGGCTTCATCACCGGTTGTCCATTGCGTTGTTGTTCTCCTGTTCCATCAAGAGAGGCGGATCCTGAGTTAATCAAATGCAAGATTCCGTTAGCAGCCATCCCCTCTAATTCATAGCCTGTCACTCTCTTCACTGAATCAGGACTCCAATACGTACGAACATCTGCAAAAATCTGGGCTGTATTGGTCAATAGATACCCAAATAACATTCCAACGCCATTCAAGCTATCATTCTCAGTAGCAACAATAAAAGGTGATCTGATTCCGTTCCAATCAAATGAACTATTCAGAATTGCTTCCATGAAATCACCATTTGGAAAATGATCTGTCCATTGTCTCTGGCCTTGGAATCCAGAAACGATAGCATGATGCCCTAATGCTTCTTCACCGAAACCTAATTCGGCAAGCCGTGGGTTTCCAATCATTAAATCTCGTGCGATGATCGTCATCTTAATGACCGTTTCCCAATCTTGATCTTTCTGTTCGCGAGAAGTCTGCATCGCTTCAGGATTGTTGTCAACACCCTCCACACAGTACTCCTTCACCCAGGAAAGCGCTTTCTCAAATTCCAATGGATCAACGATATTTTCATCCATACGACGCACAAACTCACTCATATCAATATATTCATTTCTCATACCTAAATATTCCTGAAAGAAGCGTTCATCCACTATAGAACCTGCAATACCCATAGATACCGATCCCATCGACAAATAGGATTGTCCTCTCATCATAGCTACGGTTAAGCCAGCTCTTGCGAAACGTAGAAGTTTCTCTCTTACATCTTCAGGGATGTTATTGTCACCTTCATCTTGAACATCGTTACCGTATATGCCAAAGGCAGGTAATCCTTTCTGTGCATGAGCAGATAGAACAGCTGCTAGATAGACCGCTCCTGGACGACCTGTACCATTAAATCCCCATACAGCCTTTGGAATGGAGGAGTCCGTATCCATCGTCTCTGTTCCATAACACCAGCAAGGGGTTACCGTAATCGAACAACCTACCCCTTCTTTTCGAAACTTATCTGCTGCTTGAGATGCTTCTGTCACACCACCGATACAGGTATCAGCCACCACACACACAACGGGTTCACCATTTGGATACTTTAATTGTTCGGAAAGGAGCCTAGCCACTGACTTCGCAAGGTTCATAGTCTGGTCTTCAAGAGATTCTCTCACGCCTTTGCGCCTACCATCAATTGTAGGACGAATACCAATCTTCGGAAAATGATTGCCCCAACGTTGCTCCATTGACATATCCAACCATCCTTTTCCATTATTTGATTTTATTGTTGATAAACCCAAATTATCAATAAGCTTCTTTGGTGTCAATTGTTTTTTATTTACGGTGACTAGTACTATTTACAATGTATAGATTCGAACAGAAAAAGTTGCCCAGAACATATCTGGACAACTTTTTTTTGAATGAGCACTCAAAATAAGTTATTAACAACCTTATACACAAACTTGATATACTTATCCACAAAATAAGCAGAGTTATTAACAATAGTGTTAGCAACTTTTATTTTGTGCACAAAAAGTAGCTTGAGCATCATCCATTATATTTCCACCGATGTTGATACTTTTCAAGATTGGGGTGTAAATCATGTGGCTCTTCTGTTAGTAACAATCGAATCTTAACAATCCATTCCTCAAAGGACGAGAACGAAGCGAAGAGATTAGCCATCTCTGGTGTTATGTACAGAAAATAGGGTGCCTTATATTTCTCCGTTAACAATCGAAGAGCAGAATCCATGGGTGTATACTTCTTCCGCTTTCCTTCCCATCCTTCAATCACCACTTTCGAGTACCCTCGATCACGCTTCCAATCGTGTAACCGTTGCTCTCGCTTGTGAAATGCACTTACCGGTTCCTTCCGCATCCTTCTTACAGTCTCCTCATGTAGAGGATACAGCACAAGCTTATCAAATGAATATCGCTCTATACTATCCACTGCAAGGTCTAATTCACCATCCGTTGTATTCTCAAAAGTATCATAGTAAATCAATGTGCCCTTTTGTTTCTCCTCTGGCGGTTCGTAGCCATAGGTTACGGACTGAACATTCCGATGCATGTTTATTCCCTCCTATAGCGAGTTCGTTAGTGGTGTTTATTGCTTAAGATAAGTGTTCTTTACAGAAGGTTGCCAGCAATTCAAGTTCATCCTCTTCCAGATCGAATTCTACGTACTTCTCAGAAGTTCTCTCTAGAAGTTCATACTTCACGATCCCTGTCCGTGTCTCATCTACCGTAAAAATAACTCTTGCATTTAACCCGTTCTCCAAATAAAGTTCATCATCTTCCGGAACATCAATTTCGAGAATAAACTCATAACGCTCTCCGGTCAAAATCTTAAATGGATCCTTGATTAACTTCACTGTATAATTCGTAATCGTTAACATATCTTCATCCTTTCAAATCATTAAAGTAGGAACAATATCTCATCATACCATACTCTGGTTCGAATTGAATAATAGATGTATCCACATAGAAAGACTTTCGTATAGTATTTGTTATTTTTCTTAAAAAAAACCTTGTTTTTTAATCCATCTCCAAATTTTCTTCATCCGCTATACTTTGAATATCCTCCGAGCTGACATTCATATAACTATATCCATCTTTGTCTTGTTTCTTTAATGCCTTCTCTTTAAAAAATCTAGGGCTTCCTTCGCCCGCGTCCTCATCATAGATAAGCAAAATACCATCTGTTTTTCTAAATAACAAATCGTCTCTAGCTGTGAATTGCCAAATTCCTTCATAAGGTTGCTTACTTACCGCGGCATAATAGTCCACACCCTGCAAAATTTGATGATAATAATCCTTTTTGGTGTCTTTCCATTTCTCCTCTTGATTCAAAAAAGCTGTGATGATAGAACATTTCAAATGCGGATACTGTTCTTTCAACTCGATGACGACCTCACAAGCCCATAAGTCGACACCGTACTGCCCAGGTGTTATCACCCATTCGAGTCCATCCTCTATGAGAGGAACCAACTTGCGTTTAATAGCTTTCTTTATATATGGAATGCCTTTATGTTTTTGATCATAAATATTAAGTTCGTGTGCGCGATAGCCTGTAACGAGAAGATTCTTCATCTCTAGCTCCTTTTGAATTGCTCAAATTCCACTTTCATTCAATCCTTTTAGTATAGATTCCCACTTCCTCACTGTCCATGTTTACAATGCTATTTTAGAGAAAGAACCTAGCCTTAAGCTAGGTAGGTTCTCTTGCGTTTCATCATTTTGGCTTGAAACACTCTCAATGATGCAAGTTCTTTGGATGTCAGTTGTGGTGCATAAGATTTGGGAGAATGTTTCGTTTTCACTTTTTTGACAGTTCCTAATCCATTTGGACGAACTATTTGGGTTCCAAATACCTGCATAGCCCAATTCACTGGGAACGAAATGGATATTCGGCCGTCTGAACTCCCTGCAAAGTTCATGGCTGCCGCATAATTATCTACAGTTCTTAGCCATACGGAACCTGAATCTCCGGGAAGTGATACCGGATTCACCCCTCGAACCACCGTCTGATTCTTAAAGCTAAGAATCCCCAGCTCTCCGTAATCGATTTGAATATCTGTATTTATGGAATCAACGATTCCATGCACCAGGCCGGTTGTTCTTCCTACTTTTTTTAAACGATCACCTATCCGATAAGTTGTTACATACCCCGGAAGTACACCAACCGTTGCATAACTCGGACTTAACAAACTATTTCTTAAGGGTTTGGATAAGGCAATATCAACACGATTGCTTTTGTTTTTCTCTAACTTCACATATCGATATAGTTTACCTACGTTATCCCTGCCTATTTGACCCTCATCAGCTGCACCAGGTTGCAATGTCCGAGTCATCATACTTGAATTCGTCGGATTTAAAACATGATTATTACTAATAATATACCGTTGCTTTGCCTTGGGAACATCCGTAACAATTAAACCTACCGAACCCGAACCGCTCGGAGTTCCTATACTATAACCAGCCGGGATCGGGCGAATCCTCGCCTTATAATCCACATAGGCATGCATCTTTCCTGATTTCACGAATCGAACAGGTACAGTTACAGATTTACCTTTTGCCTTCATCGTTAGCGTCGATGAGATTCCAAGGAACTTAGGCGTAATGGTATTGGTGTAGATAATGACAGCGGCACCCTTCTTAGGGTTCTTGGGATCATGATAGCCTACCCCTATACCATGTACTTTAGATTTACCTAACATTGTGCGGGACATACGCTTCTTCATCGCATGTGCCTCTAAAAAAGTAGCCAACATCCATCACCTTTTTCCATTTGATACGTTATTGTATTCGCGGAAAGACAATTGTTTATGGGCGGTTTATAGGATTAAGCAATTCAATGAGAAACAAAGAAATAAGGCAGTTTCCTCATCCGAGGGAACTGCCTTATTTGTGTCATGAGATATATTAAACAATTCTCATGATTTAGCTATAAACGTAAATGCGATCTGTCTTGATATACTAGTAGGGTTATAGAGAACGATAACCCATTGATTGTCATTTAATGAGTAATTCGCTGTAGCGTATGCTGGTAATGAGTTATTTCTGTCAATCCACCAGCCACCACTTACAGGTTTCAGACTCCCCCCACTAAATGTGAATGTGAAGAATGTGTTCGGTGTTATTGTTCTGTAATACACGAATCTAAAAAAACCATTTCCTAGATTCTGTGTTGCTTTCGCTTTATTCGCGATAACTCTAACTCTTCTAGTCTTTGCATCTGTTTTTTTCATTACGATTACTTTTTTCATATCCTCACCTCCTGCTTACAATAAATGCTAAGTAACGAGGATTAGCTTGGATACAAGACCCTCTCCATTTACACAAATTAATAGAGTTGCCATAATTTTGTTTACTTTTGTTTACTATTCATTGAATCCGCTTTCAATTCATCTAAAATGCGTATTTGTTTTTTGTCACAGAATGTTCAATAATTAACAAAAGACACATAATGTTCACAATTTTCATATCAATACATGAGGAGATGATCTGGTATGGTAACCCCTAAAAGTAAACGTGAAAGCCAAATTTTTCTGATCTTTGTAGGTATCGGAGTCTTTTATGCCGTGTTTTATAGTGTATTCATCCTCTATTCCATTCATGGACAATAATTTATTCATGATCATGTTTGGATTACGTACCCTTCATAATCTATCCTACTTATGTGTCGCAAGTGATCTCTATAAAAGAGGTTAACGAATAAGTTATATATTCACTAACCTCTTTTATAGAGGTTGTTCAAAAATTCATCTTTTGATCACGAAGTATACCAAGAAGCTTATTCGACATCGAAGATTGAATTCAGCCGGTCCTTCCGGTGCTCACGTAGGTACTGCCTACGCTCCGCTCCTCACTCCCTATCTTCATCCAATCTTCTTGGTGCTGAAAATCCGACTTTTTGAACACGCACTTATAGAATCGTTTTTTTTCGTAAAATTAGAGCTACACTTCGTTTCTAACCCTTAGTATAATGAACATATCTTACACCATTGAGGAGTACA
Source organism: Paenibacillus sp. Y301 (assembly GCF_059445505.1). Taxonomy (NCBI): domain Bacteria; kingdom Bacillati; phylum Bacillota; class Bacilli; order Caryophanales; family Paenibacillaceae; genus Paenibacillus; species Paenibacillus sp. Y301. Next base: position 91,882 of record NZ_JCAIUL010000016.1, read on the forward strand.
TATGTCTGAATCTCAACGTACTGATTGTATGAAATGTTCCTTTTATTATGTCACCTGGGATCCACAATTGCCTAAAGGATGTTCAGCATTTGGTTTCAAAACAAAAGTCATGCCAAGCGCTGCTGTTCTTTCTTCTTCAGGTAAGCCCTGCATGAGCTTCGAACTCAAAGAAAGATTCCGATAATTAGGTTACACTTTAATCTCACACTAAAATTCAAGAGGACAATCCTATGATGGATTGTCCTCTTCTTACTTCCTTATACTGAAATTACATACGTTGTCCGCCATCAACTGTAACAGCAGCACCATTCATATAGCTAGCTTCATCTGAAGCAAGGAATGCAATGACATTAGCAACCTCTTCTGCCTGTGCCAAGCGATCCAAAGGATATGCGGGATAATACTGACGGTCCAATTTCGGCATAGTCTTAGCTGCTTCAATGACCAGATTCGTATGGACTGTTCCAGGACATACTGCGTTTATACGTACACCTAATGGACCATATTCAACGGCAGCAGTCTTGGTCAATCCAACGACACCATGTTTGCTCGCCGCATAGATACTGTTAAGTGGCGTACTAAACAAACCGCCAATGGAAGCTGTATTAACGATAGCCCCTTTTTTCTGTTCAACCATAATCGGCAATGCATATTTCATACCAAGAAATACACTTCTAAGGTTAATTCCAATAATGCGTTCAAAATCTTCTAGGGATTTCTCTGCCAATGGAGTCGCCTTTTCAACTACACCTGCATTGTTCACCAATACATCAATTCTTCCGTACGCTTCCATCGTCTTCGTAATATATTTTTTCACATCTGACTCGGAGGAAACATCGGTTTTCACGAAAATCCCTTCCCCACCAGCACTTTTAATTTTCTCTAACCCTTCCAACCCGGCTGTTTCATTAAAATCCACTAATACTACTTTATAACCCTGCGAAGAAAACTTCTGAACCGCAGCAAAACCAATTCCTCCTGCTGCACCTGTAATAATAGCAACTTTATCTGACATGTTTATCACCCTTTTTGGTTAGTATATCTCAAATTGAGAACGTACAATTCTAACATAAATAACACTTTTAGAAAATAATTTGTCTAAGAAGTGCTAATGCGTGAGCTACGCTCCCTGCGCAATCCTTCCCATAAGTAAGGTCATCACAAATGGAAAAAAAGCCGAGGAATGCAGGTATTACCCTAAACATCACTCGACTTTCCTTTATCTTTTGGTGGAATTAGAATGTCTCTGCATTCTTTACCGCATGATCCCAACTTGGAAAATAGAATAATGCATTTCGCATTAACTCGGGGTCACTTTGCTTTACTTGTTTCTTACCTATTGTTTCTCCACTGGATTGAAGTTTCCTGATGCGCTCAATAACCTCGTCGGCTCCTAGCGTAACTTCCATTAGGTTTCACTCCTTTCCTATTCAATTCCTCCTCCCTAATTTCTCCATCTGTCTCTTATTCTATACGCTGTGCTTTATCCAATGACAGTAGCTATAAGCGCAATCGTATTAAAGGCACTATGAATAATCATGCTAGGAAAGACTGACTTAGTTCTCTCATATGTCCAGGCAAACAGCAGTCCTGATATAAATGTCACTGGCAAAACATTATACGTTGGTATATGTACAATCATAAATATGAAAGAACTAATGATCATACCTGTCCTCACACCATATTTACTTCTGATCCACCGATACAGAAATCCGCGATACAAAATTTCCTCATATATGGGTGAAATCACCCCTGCAGATACCCAAGCAATGAATATGTGCATTACCGTCATCTGTGTTCGTATACTTTCAGTTTTACTATTCTCAGACCCTACCCCTAATAGACTCATAACGATAAGAAGCCCAATAGAACCAACTACTAATGCTATCGTCCAACCAACTATTGGCCCCCAATAACGTTTGTGAAATGGGTTCACCCCTACTGCATTCCATGACGAACTTATGTTCTTACTTCATCCTGCTTCAGAGTAAATTGGAAGTCGTTCTCTTAAATAAGACTAATAAACATTTTCTTTGTTCGCGAGTGCAACCTTTTAAGAAATAAAGTGTCTATAAGAATGTAATAATCACAACTTAAGAAAGAGGGTTTATTATGAAAACAGCTTTATCTGTTTTATCACTTATATTATGTTTAGTTTTTTTTGGACAATCACAAGTGTCTGCTGCAAAGCCTCTTCAGTTGAATGTAAATGGAAGTTTGTTGGCGGATCTGCCTTCTCCTTTGGTTAAGAACAACGTTAGTTATGTACCTATTCGAACGGTGGAATCTTTAGGATATAAGGTGGTTTGGGATAGTGCTTCTAAAACGGTTTCTATAATCAACCGTACTACTTCAGATATGTTAGTTTTGAAAGTTGGGAGTAATATTGCAATTAAAAATAAAGAAGAGCTAAAATTGGCTACGCCACCTCTAATCAAAAGCAATACCATTTACGTTCCTCTCCGATTTATTAGCGAAAATTTTGGGGCGGTTGTAGACTGGGATGTTAAGAATAATGGAATTGTCGTAGTTACTCCAGATCCTAATGCACAAAAGCAAATAAAAAGCGGTGACTTGGCAAAAGCAAGGTTGGCTGTTATTCCTTTGCCTGAAGTCCAATTCTATATTTCTCCTGTAAGTCCCGAAGGATCTAGCTTTAGCTACATTTTTACGGAAAAAGATTATTCCAAGTTGTATTTCATTTGGAACAGCAGTATCTACTATTACGAGCTGAAAAATGGCTATATGAGCCTTGTTTGGGAAGGTCAACTAACGGTTCCAACTAAGGACAATTCCTCTAGCCCACTAGCTAAATATCTAAATGGCGGTATCAAAACGATTTGGGGAGAACAGCCAACGTTGACTAAGCGACTGGTCTTCTTTAATAGTGTAAACGCTCAGGGAGAAGGAGGATATGGGATTATTGATACGAATGGATCTGTAGTCTTCTCCCATACCGTTCAAGAACCTAAACAACTCAGTGACATTATCGTTAACTTTCCAGAAGAAAATAAATAAATAAAAAAGCCCCAGCAATGATGCCGGGGCTTTTTTTTGTGCTCTTACGACTTAACCAATTTAGCGGTAAAGGAGCCGCCACTATACTGATGGCTGCCATTCGCACTGGTGAGATAATTAAGTGGTGCAGGTGTGTTAGCATCGGATACCGCGGTTGGTTGATGGAATGCATCCAATGTCCCTGATGTCATAGCCACCCAGTTATTAGAGGCGTCTCTATAGTAAATGTTCGATACTGTCACGTTATCATGGAAAATTCTCCATGCTGTCAGTGGTGCAGCGGTTCCTGATGCTTGACCAGCTCCAATAACAACACGGCAGTCGTCCAGGGTACCACTGTACACTTTATCACCGATGTATACAGGAGTAGCAGAGCCGTTAATGTAAAAATTAAGTTTGTTAGTGGGTCTTAAAGCAAGGAAATAAATGGCTATCATAAAAATAATAGACATGATAAAACCTACTAATGTTCCTGAATACAGGTCATTTTGAAACCATTTTAACAGCATATTTTTCAATAGAAATTCAACGAAAAATGGGACCGCAACCAACACAATGATAAGAATACGAATTAATTCTCTAGCTGACCACGACGTCTGCTTGAAATACAGCTCTCTCCAATTCACTTCTATCCCTCCAGAATATGTATGTGATGTGATACACTCAGTTTAAAAGGTGACGTTACGTCACCTGCAAGCACTTTTTTCTCAGGAGGTATGATTATGACATATTATTCAACAGGAGAAGTATCCAAGAAATTAGGAATATCCGTACGAACCTTACGCTACTATGACCAAATCAGCTTAATCACACCTTCATTCAAGAACGACAACGGGAACAGACATTACAGTGATGAAGACATTCTCATTATAGAGAAGATTACCATTCTTAAGAATCTTGCTTTACCTCTGGAAGATATTAAGAAAGTGTTATCTAAAGTGACCATTAAGCAATTGTTAAATGTGCATAGAGATTCATTAAAGGACAAGATTCATGAGCTTGAAGCTTCCGTATTACATACCAACACCTTGCTCAACATTCTACACATGGATGGGGATCTAAACTGGGAGCAACTTATCCTGATCATCAAAAATAGTGAGGGTAGTGAACAGAAAAGGGACATTGCCTGGAGCTCTTATTTTAACGATGATGAGCAAGCACTAATGACCACTCGTCTCCCCAAAATGGAACAGAATGACGGACAAACAGCTAAATGGATCAATATTATTAGACGAATAGAACTATGTCTAAGCAACAACACAAGCCCTACTTCAGAAGAAGGGCAGATTATCGCCGAAGATGTTCTTTTATTATCTGAAGAAACATTTGGAGGGGATCGAGAATTAGAAGAAAAGTTCTGGAATGTGCGTAGGTCGGCAGCAGACTCAGAATCTTTAAACTTATATCCTATTCGAGAAGATGTCATTACTTTTCTAGAAGACGCAATGCGCAAAGAAGCCGATGAAGCCCACCAAGTGGGATCACCAGCCTAATCTACCTCATATACTCAATTAAGACTATGCAGAAATAACATACCATGAACGTAACGACGAGAAAGAGATTGGAAACATGATGTATGAACAGAGGTTAAGGCTACATGGATCGCTGTTTGTAGTGCTTCCTTTTGTTCATTCGATAGATCCCCTTTATCCGCCACATAATCCTCAGCTACCTCATTAATCATCTGGTCCCACTTATATACAAAATCTGTTCGTTCGCCCCCGTAGTTACGGTAACGTTCATCCAGTTGCTCAAATAATTCAGCATACGACGAATAGAAATCAAGTGGCTGAACCAGATGGCTATCTTGATGATCCTGCCCAGAGACTTGAAATATAATTTGAAAGAACTTGCGCATCGTGTCGTAATCCAAGGTTGACCTAAGGTCCTCTATGATAAAAAATAGAGCAACTTGTTGCAGCGAGTACTTCTTCCCTTCTTCTGCATGCCCAATAAACTCCTTGAAATCGCGCTTCACCCAGTTCTGGACAGAGGTAATAGAGAAGTGGGTGTATTCAATTTGTGTACCTAAGGAAACAATATCATGAAGAGAAAACGTAGGTCGGTCATCTGATTTAATCATTTTCTCGATGATAGGTGGAAGCGCCGTCGAGATGAACGCCGACATTGAACTACCTTGTGCTAATTCCCGCTCATGATTTGCTCTCCAGACATCTTGAATGACAGCTCGTGGTGATTTTGCTTCTGTCTTACCTACTTGTAGTGAAAGTAATAAGGTTGCCATATCCTTGCGTGTAAACGTTAAAGTTTCCATATAAACACCTTTCTATCTGGAGTCGTTCATATGAACTCATCATAAAATGTTTATGTGATGGTGTCAAAATGATATACCCAACGAGAATGACTTCTTTTATTTTATAAACGAGTTAAAATCGTCACTCACAGTCTAATATAGGCTCAACAGTCATTTGATACGGAGAGAATTAAGACTTATAATCAATATAAGTTCACAAGAACTATTTAAATGAACTACTCAGACAATAAATAAAGGAGCTTGATATGGTACTCAATTTGTTTTTAGTAGCTTTATTAATTATCCTTACTGCTTTCTTCGTCGCTACCGAGTTCGCGGTCATTAAACTTCGTCCTAGCAGAGTGGATCAAATGGTTATGGAAGGTAAGAAAAATGCTTTAGCTGTAAAAAAGGTAACAAGTAACTTAGACGGTTATTTATCAGCCTGTCAATTAGGGATTACGATTACAGCCTTGGGACTAGGATGGCTCGGAGAGCCTACTGTCGAGGAAATTCTATACCCTCTATTCCAACAACTAGGCATTGGAGAAAGTACAGGACATCTTTTATCTTTCATTATTGCATTTGTATCTATTACATTCCTTCACGTTGTTATTGGTGAACTTGCTCCAAAGACACTGGCTATTCAGAAAGCTGAGCAAATTGCGGTGATTACAGCACCCCTTATTATCATATTTAATAAAATCATGTATCCCTTCATCTGGGCATTAAACGGTTCCGCAAATGGTCTAGTGAAAATGTTCGGAATTAAACCAGCTAGTGAACATGAAGAAGCCCACTCGGAAGAAGAGATTCGTATTATTCTCTCCGAAAGTTATGAAAGTGGGAAAATCAATCATACGGAATATGGTTATGTGGATCGAATCTTTACCTTTGACGAATTACTTGCCAAGGAAATCATGGTCCCACGTCCAGATATGATCTGTTTAGATGCCAACAAGACACTTAAAGAAAATCTAGCTATTATTAAAATAGAACAATATACACGCTTCTTGGTAACCAAAGGAAGTAGAGATCATATTGTTGGATATGTGAACACAAAGAAGTTCTTCCTGAACTATGATAACAATCCTAATTTTGACTTCAACTCTTTAATCCAACCTGTCTTAACTGTTCCTGAGACGATGCCTATTAAATTATTATTACTGAAAATGCAAGAAGAACGGGTTCATATTGCACTCTTAGTCGATGAATACGGTGGGACTTCTGGATTAATCACCATTGAAGATATCCTTGAGGAGATTGTCGGTGAGATTCGAGATGAATTCGATGCGGATGAGAAGAAACCCATTGAACTGATCAGCGAGGATCGCTATATTATTCAAGGAAATACTTCTGTTGATGAAGTAAATCAGGTGCTAGGTGTAGCGATTAAGCATGTCGATGTTGATACCATTGGTGGGTGGTTATATACTATGATGCCTGACCTTGGAAAAGGTATCGAGTGGCGTTATGGGCAACTAACCTTCATCATTCGAGAAAAAGAAAAATATCGGGTTCGCAAGATAGAAGTTCTACGTCATTATGAAGATGAACTTACACTCGAAGAACAATTATAAAAGCTAGTTGGCTTCTTAATAAGCAAAGAATAAAACCATGTTTTCTATACATTAGAAAACATGGTTTTTTATAATCATCAACTAAAACACGCTACGCACTAATCCTCCATCAATTCTTAATGCAGAACCATTAATGGCTGAGGAAAGGGGACTACTTAAAAAGACAACGAGATTTGCTATTTCCTCAGGTCGAATAAGCCTTTGAATTATAGAAGTGGGGCGATTCTCACTCATAAATCGCTTCTCCGCTTCTTCGACTGTTAAATTGTCATGAGGATAAAGAGAATCTAACATCGTCATTACCCCTTCTGTTAAAGTCGACCCTGGCATAATCGTATTTACTGTCACATTCGTTCCCCGAGTCAGCTCAGCTAAACTGCGAGAGAGCGAGAGCTGCATCGTCTTAGTTGCACTATAATGAGCCATTTCCTGAGATGGCATAATCGCTGCCTCACTAGCAATAAAGATGATTCTCCCCTCATTATGAGGAATCATTTGTTGGAGGTAGTGCCTTGTAAGCCGAACACCACTCATGATATTAACTTCAAAAAATTTAAACCATTCTTCATCAGGGATATCGAAATATTCTGCAGGTTCAAATATTCCAAGATTGTTTATCAGAATATCTACCTCAGGATATTTCTTTATAAGCTCCTGACATCCTTGTTCTGTACCCAAATCTGCTACTGCCGATTGAAGAATCGCTTCCGGATATTGTCCTTGAATTTCATCAATCGTTTGCCTTACCTTCCCTTCATTGCGCCCATTAATAAGGACTGTTGCACCCTCCGCAACTAAAGATATAGCGATTGCTTTACCAATACCAGCTGTAGATCCAGTAACTAACGCCGTTTTCCCTTTTAAATTAAGTTCCATACAAGACCGCTCCTTAGAAATCGAAATTTTCTGGATCTGGACCTACTCGAAGGTTCTGGTTCAATCCATCGATTCGCTCCATATCTTCTTTAGTCAATTCAAAATCAAACACGGATGCATTCTCAATAATACGATGTTCCTTGGTCGATTTAGGAATCGTTACAATACCATTCTGTAAATCCCAGCGCAAAATCACTTGAGCAATCGATTTACCATACTTAGCACCAATTTCTTTTAAGTCTGGATGATCTAATAAGTGCCCTTGCATTAACGGAGACCATGCTTCGAATTGAATGCCATTGTTTTTACAAAATGCTTGTACATCTTTTTGTGTCAAACGTGGATGATGTTCTAATTGATCTACCATCGGCTTAATCTCCGCATCTTTCATTAACTCTTCAAGTTGATGAACAAGGAAGTTACTGACTCCGATTGCCTTTACACGTCCTGCTTTATAGAGGGTCTCCAATGCTCTCCAAGCTTCTTTGAATTTACTCTCTACTGGCCAGTGGATCAGATATAAATCTAAATATTCCAATCCCAGCTTTTGCAAGCTCGTCTCATAAGCGGCAATCGTTGACTCATAGCCTAGATCAGCATTCCACACTTTTGATGTAACGAATAACTCTTCTCTAGAAATCCCGGCTGCTTCCATTCCTTGGCGAATGCCACGACCTACACCTTCTTCATTCCCATAAATGGCTGCTGTATCAATACTTCTGTATCCATTCTTGATCGCTGTTTTCACCGCATGTTCAAGTTCTGGACCTTCTTCTACTTGAAATACTCCCAATCCAAACCAGGGCATTTTTATACCATTATGAAGTGTTGTTGTATCTTGCAGACTTTTTAGCATAATCCGTATTCCTCCTTGTCTTTCACTTTATTTATAATGGAGAGCTGGTCTCCATCTGAGGTTATTGCACTCGTGAGCTATAGTCATCAATGACTACAAATGCTATGATAAGTTAATTACAATAAAAAGAACAGTACGTACTTTAAAGTAATATAGGCACTTAAAAGTACCTATCTAATGGAGGAAGATCATGATCCAGAAAAAATACAACATCTCTGTTGAAGCAACACTTGAAGTCATCGGTGGGAAATGGAAATGTGTGATCTTATGTCATTTGACTCATGGCAAGAAACGTACAACAGAATTGAAAAAGTTGATGCCCAAGATCACACAAAAAATGCTGACCCAGCAACTACGCGAATTAGAGGCTGATGGCATCATTCATCGAATTAGTTATAATCAGGTTCCACCGAAAGTCGAATACGAACTGAGTGAATATGGACATAGTTTAGAAGCCATTCTTAGTTCCCTATGTAATTGGGGGGAGCAACATATCATTAGAGAATACGGTGATAAGTATGCTGTGCTAGAGGACAACATATTAAATAATTAGACCTTTCGATAATAGCCATGGTTGATATAAACACTATTATTTCCACCTAATTAGGGATTATCCACCACACCCAAGAGACTGGAGGTCTGTCAGCAGCAAGCTATCCAAAATTCGATACAGTTCATTCAGATCTTGTATTTCATAGGTAGGTACAATCCCAGTAGGGTTAGGTTTCAATCCAGGGTTGAACCAGCATGTATCTAGACCTGCTAGCTGCCCACCATGAATATCCGCGCTCAAGGAATCTCCGATAATCAAGGCATTTTCCACAGCAAAGTTAGGAATTCGTTCAAACACAACATTGAAATACTCCCTCATGGGTTTCTGAAACCCCGTATCTTCTGATACAAAAATGTCCTTAAATAGGGGGTGTAACCCGGAATCACGTAACCGTCGATCCTGAGTTCTGGAGACACCATTAGTTACAACATATAAATCATATTGCTGTTGTAGAACTGTTATCAGTTCAAGGGCTCCGTCAACAAGTTGATGTCCCTCTTCTAGGTAACTCCGATATTTATTCTCCAGCAATGCCCCCTCAACCTCTTGACCATATGCCTTAAAAAGAATGGAAAAGCGAGTATTGATTACCTCATCGCGACTAATCGTTCCTACTTCAAAGTCTCTCCAGAGTCCTTGATTTATTACTTTATAATGTGCTTCGATTTCGGCGCTTAGAGGCATTTGTTGATCCTCAAAAAGTAAACGTAACGCTAATTTCTCTGCTGCACCGAAATCTAATAATGTATCATCTACATCGAATAATAACGTTTGATATTTTCTCAAATTGATCTCTCCACTCTCTGCATCACACCGCCTAATTTAAATACAACAATCCCGCCAACAATGACGAGCACACCTATTAATTGCTTAGGAGTAAACGGTACCTTATCTAACCCTAACCATCCTAGAGAATCCCATAGTAAAGCAGATCCCAGCTGTGATGTTAGAACAATAGAGATGGCATACGTAGGACCGAGTGATTTCATTCCTTGCACCATACAGATAACGACGCCTACACCAATTAGACCACTGAACCAATACCATAGTTGCATATTGTCCAGTTCAAACATATGTTTTCCTTCAAAGATAAGACCAATCGTTAATGACGCTAGGAATCCCATACCTAATACTAACGTCGTTGTCGCCCAAGATCCCGCTCGTTCATTTACTTTATTATTGAAAATATTTTGTAAACTGACCAGTGAACCTCCGACCAGTGCCAAGATTAGTCCTAGAACCATATCTTTAACTCTCCCATTTGTTCATTTTTTATGACACGTTATTCGTAGATATTATGGCTCGACAACTTTCTCAATCCTTCTCTATTCTTAACTAGGATGAACCCTTTGCTACGCTCGATCAGACCATCGGTGCAGAACTGCCCAATAACCCGATTCAAATGTCTATAACTCGTTCCAATGAAGTTCGCTGCATCCTTAATATTGACTCTTCCTTGTTGCCCTTTATATAGATCATCGGACTCATCGAATGAAATAGACAATAAATAACTTGCCAATCTTACTTCCACCGGGTGGAGCAGATTAAAGCTCATTGAATTGTTTTTAAGATGAAATTTGCGCGTAATAATTTTTAATAAAAATTGTAATAGTGGCGAATAGTCGCTTCCGTACTTTTTCAACCAACGATGATGAATAGCAATCATATAAACAGTTGATACAGCTTCTACTGTGTTAATAATGTTAATATCCTGTACATATTCAATATCGCCTATAATTTCAAGCGCTGTCTTGAACGAAAGAATAAGTGTTCTGCCTTCTTCCGAAGTCGTAGACACTTTTACCTTTCCCTTAACAAGAACATACAGATACTCTGAAGGTTCCCCTTGTGAACAGATCCGTTCCCCATGTTCAAAACTAACTAACGTCAAATATGGCATCAGTTCTTCATTAAATACCGATTCTAATTCGTGAGCACGTAGATAAGATTCTAATTCCTCACGATCATTCATGACTTTCATTACACCGATTCACCACCAGTCTTTTCAACCTGTATAGTGTACTACCTATCACAGCCCCAGTATTATCACACCTGCTACCATCATACCAATTCCAATGAACTGTGGCAGCCTCATCTTGAGTTTCTCTACACCAAACCACCCATTAATATCTATTAAAAAGGTCAATCCCAACTGAGCGATCATTATAATCGATACGGTAAGGGTAACACCAATCTGCTGAATAGCCGTAACATTACTGAAAATAATGACTGCCGCAAAAGCTCCCCCGAACAAATACAATGGTTTTACTTGCTTGAACCGCTTCAACGAACTGTCGCGAACAAACATAAAAATAAGCATCGCTGCAACGAACCCCGTGAACTGTGTTAACGCCGCCGTTTGCCATGTACCAATATCTTGACTAATCCTAGCATTCGCTACACCTTGTAGGGTAATAAAAGCTCCAGCAAAAAATGCAAATATAATCCCTCTCATTGTCTCTTCCCCCAGATCCATTTCTCTCTATTTCATTAAATGTTATTTCCTAATCCTTTGGAAAGGACATATGTCCTCAAATGTGAAAGATGACGTTCTTCTTTGTTCATGGTATGTGAATACGGCTTCTTTTTACTTTTTAGAATCGAAAAAAGGTGACCCATGAAGATCTTATTGATAGATCCCTTGAGTCACCTTGATTTAAGTTTAGAGATATATTCCTCTTGAGATTACTAGAATGTTACGGTGTCGGCGTACCACCATTCGCATTAAGGGTTTCACCTGTAATATAACTTGACTCTTGGCTGGCCAAGAACACATAAGCAGGAGCCATTTCTGCTGGCTGTCCTGCACGGCCAAGTGGGGTGTTTCCACCGAAATCTGCTAGTTTCTCTGTTGGTTGACCTCCGACGACTTGAAGCGGCGTCCATACGGGACCAGGTGCCACAACGTTTACCCGAATGCCTTTGCTTGCTACTTGCTGTGCAAGGGCTTTGCTAAAAGTATTAATCGCCGATTTCGTTGTCGCATAATCTAGAAGGATTGGTGATGGTTTATAAGCCTGGATCGAAGAAGTATTAATGATCGAGCCACCCGGTTTCATATGTTTCACGCAAGCCTTACACAGCCAGAACAGTGAATACACATTAGTCTTGAAAGTGGCATCGAATTGCTCTGTGGTTAAATCCGCAATATCCTCCACGAACTGTTGCTTACCGGCAACGTTGGCCAGAATATCAATGGATCCAAACTTCTCCACTGCCGTGGTAATCAATTGCTCGCAGTATTGTTCGTCCATGAGATCACCAGGCATAGCAATAGCGGTCCGACCCGCTTCTTCGATTAACTTAACTACCTCTTGAGCATCTTCCTCTTCCTCCGGCAAGTAGGAGAGCAACACATCTGCACCTTCCCGGGCAAAAGCAATCGCTGTCGCGCGACCAATCCCACTATCTGCTCCCGTAACTACTGCTTTTCGTCCCGTTAAACGTCCCGTACCCCGATAACTTGTCTCACCAGTATCTGGTACGGGATTCATTTTATGTTGGAGCCCTGGTTCAGGCTGTTTCTGCTTCCATTCAGGTGTTGCCTTCGGATATTGTGTAGTTGGGTCTTGCATTGTATATTGGTCTTGATCTGACATAAGCAATTCCTCCTCTAGATGAATGTAAAGTTTAGTAGTTGCCTTTAAAGATCTAACTCTTCTTTTTGTAACCCTAATCGGACATATTTAAACGGTTTACAACATTTTTTGATCATAATATAACCAAAAGGTTCATTCTAATTTGCCCTAATTGATTCGCTAATGAACCATCATCTATGTAACTTATCTTTTTTATGTATTGAAATATTAATACTGTTTATATCCAGATTCTGTTTCATATTTTGCTGATCTCTCTAATTGCTTTTACTTAGATCGTTTTTCCTCTCTATAATAAAATAGGGTCGCCCTAATCATAAATTAGGACGACCCATCATGTGTTTCTATTCTTTTGTCAGTTCCACAGTTTGTTACTGGTTATAAACTTTTATTTCACCAGACAACGACCGAATCAACCCTCTTACTCCACAGTCACGCTCTTCGCCAAGTTACGTGGTTTATCTACATCATTACCACGAGCAAGTGAAGCATAGTATGACAGCAGTTGTAGAGGCACTACAGACAATGCTGGACTTAGGAGTGGTAATGTCTTAGGAATAGCAAATACTTGGTCTACAGACTTCAGTAGGGTCGATACGTGCTCTTCATACGTAATGGCCATGATATCTGCTCCACGAGCATTTACTTCCTTAATATTGCTCACTGTCTTTTCAAGAACAGATTCTTGTGTAACTAAAGCAATAACAGGAATTCCTTCTTCAATTAATGCTAGAGTTCCGTGTTTCAATTCACCTGCTGGATAAGCTTCAGAGTGAATATATGAGATTTCTTTAAGCTTCAAAGATCCCTCTTGAGCAACGGCAAAGTCTACTCCACGACCGATGAAGAATAAATGTTCATGGTGTGAAATCTGTTCTGCATAAGCCTTAATAGCTTCGGATTGCTCCAACATACTATCTAATTGTTCAGGCAATGCTTGCATAGCTTGAATGATTTCTTTAACAGCTTCTGTAGTCTGTGTCCCACGTACTTCAGCAAGATACAATCCGAAGAGATAAAATGCGATCAATTGGGAAGTATAAGCCTTAGTCGATGCTACTGCGATTTCAGGACCAGCTAATGTAACAATGACATCATCTGCATCACGAGCGATCGAGCTTCCTACAACGTTAGTAATAGCTAATACATGCGCCCCATTAGCCTTCGCCTCACGTAGTGCTGCAAGTGTATCTGCTGTCTCTCCAGACTGGCTTACAACGATCACAAGCGTCTCTGGTGTCACGATAGGTGAACGATAACGGTATTCTGAAGCGACATCGTTCTCAACAGGAATACGTACCAATTGCTCAATCACATTACGTCCGACAAGACCCGCATGATAAGCTGTTCCACAAGCGACGATCTGTATATTACGTATATTTAAAATTTGGTCATGAGTCAGCTTCAACTCTGGAAGGAATACCTTCTCACCCTTAGCATCAATCCGTCCACGCATAGTGTCACGGTACGCTTTTGGTTGTTCGTGAATTTCCTTCAACATGAAGTGCTCAAAGCCGCCTTTTTCTGCTGTTACGGCATCCCAATCGACATGAATCATTTCCCGAGAAATAAAATTCCCTTCAATAGTCATTAATTCGACGGAATCTTGTGTCAATACAGCCATTTCACCATCATTCAGGATATACACATTACGCGTATATTGGAGAATTGCTGGAATATCAGAACCGATAAAGTTCTCCCCATCTCCAAGACCAATGATCAGTGGGCTAGCTTGACGAACTGCAACGAGTTTATCTGGCTCATACTCCGTTAATACGCCTAATGCGAAAGCACCACGCATAAAGGTAATCGCTTTTCGCACAGCTTTAACAATATCTCCATCATATTCACGAGCAATTAGATGAGCAATAATCTCAGTATCCGTATCCGATTTAAACGTATGACCTTCACGGATTAACTCTTCCTTCAAATCCAAATAGTTCTCGATAATACCGTTATGAACAACGGAGAACCTTTGGCTCTCGTCCGTATGTGGATGGGAATTCGCATCAGATGGTTTACCATGAGTTGCCCAACGCGTATGGCCAATACCTGCTGCTCCAATTAATGGATCATTCTCGAGCTTGGCTTCCAAGTTAACCATACGTCCTTTGGCTTTCACGACTTCAAGACCCTTATCTGTAAATACCGCAATTCCTGCAGAATCATAACCTCGATATTCCAGCTTTTTAAGACCCTCAATTAGCACCGATTGCGTATTCTTATTTCCAATGTATCCGACTATACCACACATATATAAAATCCTCCCGTTCACTTCTGCTCTATTTTTAGAATAAAAGTGTACGAGTCCACTGTGCGGCACGTACAAGAATGCACGGTAAATGTATTTAATTTTCAAAAGTTCATTCACAAATGTACATTCAGGTTCCCTACCGCTACTTAAGCTCTCGCACACTTATGATTATATAATTGCTACACCCATCGGTACGTTGTATGAACAGTCGCCCGCTCATTTTCCGTTATCCGATTCACGGCTCTGGTGTATCACCGGGAGGTCCCCGCCGAACATTTCGAACACCTCCACCTCGTCAACTTGAGCTGCCGTTGTCGTCAGGAGCCCGATACAGATCAATCATCTGGATCTTCGTCCATCTTACTTCCCGCGCTAGCCAAGTTCTGGCGCTTTTCAATCTTAAACCCTACGATCCTCACTCTCTATATTTGAATGACATCCGTTTATTATATGCATGTTAACCCGATTTGGCAATATAAATAGAAAACATTGACCGTAGTCCCATATTATATAACCTATGGTGATGCCGAAGAAACTTTATAAAACTAGTCTCATCGACATCAAGGTGTACCTATCTATCTTGCTTTCTTACACTAATTCCCGCTTCACTACCTCAACGATATCTGCTACATAACGATCCAAACTCTCTTTATCTGGTCCTTCAGCCATCACTCGAATCAATGACTCAGTACCTGAAGCTCGTACAAGAACTCGTCCGTTATCCGCTAACTTCTCTTCAATGGATGCCACAGCTTCTTGAATTGCGACATTGCCTTCATAATTGCTCTTGTCTTCCACGCGAACATTCACCAATACTTGTGGATATTTTCTCATCATCATCTTAGCTTCACTAAGTTTCTTACTGGATTGTATTAAGGTATCTACTAGTTGGATCCCTGTAAGAAGACCATCACCTGTCGTATTATAATCTAAGAAAATAACATGACCAGACTGTTCTCCACCTAAGTTGTATCCACCTCTGCGCATTTCTTCCATCACGTAACGATCGCCTACTGCTGTTTTGGATGTTTTAAGTTCTAACTTCTCAGCAGCTTTATAGAAACCGATATTACTCATGACCGTCGATACAATCGTGTTATCATTTAGTTTACCGCTTCGATTCATTGATTCTCCACAAATACATAGAATAAAGTCACCGTCTATTTCTTCTCCAGTATCATCAATAGCGATCAATCGGTCAGCATCACCATCAAAAGCTAATCCAAGATCAGCTTTATGATTCAATACTTCCTGTTTCAACTTCTCTGGATGTGTTGATCCACAGTGATCATTAATGTTCAGACCATTTGGTTCCGAACCTATTGTAATTACCTCAGCACCCAGATCACGGAATAACATTGGTGCAAGTTCAAATGCCGCACCATTTGCGCTATCCAATACAATCTTGAGTCCAGTAAAGGATTGGGTAATTGTTGTCTTCAAGAAATCTAGATACTTATATTTAGAATCATTATCTACAATGACATTTCCTAAATCCGCTCCAACTGGGCGTGGCAATTGATCCACCTCAGCGTCCATTAATTTCTCAATTTCAAGCTCTGTTTCGTCAGAAAGTTTAAATCCATCTCCGCCGAAGAACTTAATGCCATTATCCTCAACTGGATTATGTGATGCAGAGATCATGACACCTGCATCTGCCTTTAATAGACGTGTTATATAAGCTACAGCTGGTGTAGTCACTACACCTAAACGAATAACATGTGCCCCGATAGATAATAAGCCCGCTACTAAAGCAGATTCAAGCATATGTCCTGAGACTCGAGTATCCATTCCAATCACGACCGTTGGTTTATCTACATTACTCGTAAGTACATATCCACCACAACGTCCAATGCTATAAGCCATTTCAGCTGTTAACTCAATATTAGCAATCCCACGTACGCCATCAGTTCCGAAATATTTACCCATAATTTTCTCCTTTATATCAACTCATGTAACCCCGAGTTGTCTCCCTTTTTTGTCCGTTTTACGGTAATTTGTTACTTTCGTCTCCATTAGTTTCCCCAATGGAAGAATTAGAATTAGTGGAAGCATTAGATTGATCTACACTTGGATCAGGAGTTTCCTCTGGTTCAGGTGTGGTTGTCACAGGATCTAAAGGCGGATCTGGTTCATATATCTCTCCAACTGGTACATCCGGTGGTTCTTTACCGTCTGTAGGTGTCTTATCCTTCACCTCAATCGTAGCCTTCATCACATCTTCACTAGCAAATGATGTGAATTGAGGAAGAGTAACATCTAGAGTTACTTCCTGAACGCCTGCTTTTAAATTTGCAACGTTTGCAACCACTTTTATATCTTTAGCATCTAGACTCTTAAGTTGGGAATATGCCCCTTTAAGAGTCAAACTAATGGCCTTAGGTTCCACAATCGTTGCCTGTTTATTTTCACTTGCACCTTCAACTTCAATAGGAATATTATCTATTGTGATCTGATCTACAGATACGACTTCTACTTCCACATCCACAATGCTTGGTTCTATTTTCTCAATACCCGAAGGTAGATCAAGATTAGCTTTCAGTGTAAACTTACCTGCTTTATCAATTTGACTCAGATCTACCGTTGCGGCATTATACGCCTCAATTGCTGCTAATGCTTCTTTGGGGCCATATAATTTAACTTCTTTCACATTAGAAACTACACTAGACAGTACTAATCCTTCGGGTAAATTTTCGGTGTATTTAACTTCCAGTGGCACTCTCTTGAAGGATGCAGATATTGGTACTTGTACCGATACCACGGAAGGTTCGATAATAGCATTCTTTACCTCTTGCCCTTTAATGTCCAGAGCAATCAGTTTCACCTTTTTCTCACGAATTGTTTCTTTACTCCCATCAAGATCAATCGTTCCCTGTACCTTCACTACACTTAATAGTTCACTATCCGGTAATGTAACCTGTACAGCACTAGGTTCTATTGTCATTTCACCCATAACATATCCATCAGACTGAGACCCTGTCGTTACAATGGTTACAGGGAAGGTGGCATCTGTTCGCTTTTCAATCGTGATCGTAACCTTCGATGGCTCCATAGACACCAGTTCAACGCCTGATGGAAGTTCGGATGACAAAGGTACCGTATAGGTACCTTCCTTTACATCATGAAGATCTAATATAACTTTATAATCGTCATTGAAGATCGATGTAATCGCAGATCGTTTGCCCTTAACTTCCATTCTGACCCGATCAATATCCACCGAACTTAACTCATAGGAAGTGTCGTCTAAGCCAGATGGTTGTATTTTGACATTTTCTATAATAGTGGTATCCATGGCCGTAGTAGGGGTTGGTGTAACATCCTCAATATGGACCATACCCCACAATAGAACACTGACGGCAATCGCAAGAATTTTTACTACCGTGTTGTTCTTAATCCATCTTTCCATTTTTGCCGCCCCCCTTCCGTTTCCAGAATGCAGGACGTTTTTCTTTTACACTAGACCTTGGACGTAATTCCTCATACAACTTCGATATCAGTGACTCCTCTTTTATATCCCTCACCACTTGACCATTCATTGCCAATGAGATCTGTCCCGTCTCTTCCGACACTATAACAGATATGGCATCGCCTACCTCACTTATCCCTATTGCAGCACGATGACGAGTTCCTAATTCCTTACTGATAAAAGGATTCTCTGATAGCGGCAAATAACAAGCTGAAGCAGCGATTCTATTCGACTGAATTATCATCGCACCATCATGCAAGGGTGTATTAGGAATAAAGATGTTAATGATCAGTTCAGAACTAATCATCGAATTCATGGGTATACCCGATTCAGTATATTCATTTAATCCTGTCTCACGTTCAAAAACAATTAATGCACCAATTTTTCTGCGTGATAAATAATTCACAGCTTTAATCATTTCGCTTATTAATTTAGTGAACTCTTCATCTTCAGCAGAACTTCGCCCGAGAAATTTACCTCGACCTAATTGCTCTAATGCTCGTCGAAGCTCCGGTTGAAATATAATAAAAATGGCCAATACTCCAAAAGTAAACATCTGATTCATGAGCCACTTCAGCGTGTACAGATTTAACCAAGTACTTAGTGCCCAAATAATAACTAGAACCAGAATTCCTTTTAACAATTGAATTGCCCTGGTACCCCTTACCAACAAAATAGCGTGGTAAATGATATATGATACTATAGCGATATCGATAATATCCTTAATGGAATCGCTCCAAGTGATGTCGGTGAAATAACTCATCCAAAGGCCCCCGTTTATTCCCTTTAATAATATTATGCTCTCACTATATAATGTCCCTAATGTATAGGTTATAACGATCAACCTCATGATGCAAGCGAAGGTTATATAAATTTGGACAAAATGGGTAATCTCAACAAAAAAGGTGCCATCTTTGTGTAAAAGAGGCACCATAACGTCCTGTTACCTTTAAATCACTAACGGTAGGCAACATCCGAGAAAACATTAGAGATTTTGTACCAGATCCAATCTACCGCTCGATCGACATTTTTTACTTGTCCAGAAATATGTGCAGTTGATGCTCTGAACAACGACCCGTCAATCACAGTCAAATTCCCTTGTACTTCCCCAAATACCTCTGTCTTCCCGTTCTCTATCGTTAGATCGCCTGAAATCGTTGTTCCTTCAGGTACAATGACTGTATTCCCTTTAATAACTACTTCATCCAAATCGCTTCCTTGAACCAATAACTGTGTATCTTGATTAAAGATATTAACAGCACTGAACAGCATGATTACAAGAAATAGAGCTGCCGCTGTTGCTGCGGGATGCATTTTCATCCATCTAACCCACACTTGTTGCTTCTTATGTTTGGGCATGATACTCATAATGCGATCCGTTAACTCACTCGATGCAGAAGGAATATGGTGAGGAACAGAATACAGCATCATTTCTGTTTGCTCAAGTTCTTTAAAATCCATACGACAACTTGGGCAGGACAATAAGTGAGACTTTAGCATCAGTTGTTGTTCCTTGGACAAGTCATCGTCTAGATAATCATGCATTAAAGAGACGGCTATCTTGCATTCCATATGAGCCATTCCTTTCAAAAAATCTGTTAATTTCCCATTACCTATAACATAAGGCATAAGACTTGATAATTTACATACGTATCAATGCTAAAGATGTTTCATAATATAATGGGAAGTTTACAACTTCGGCTCTAATTTTTTACGTAAAAACTCTCGACCCCGATGAACACGTGTCTTTATCGTTGTCACAGGCATATCTAATACATCACTAATTTCTTGTAAAGACAAATCTTGAAGATATCTTAAGATCATGACAGATTTATATTTTGCTGGAAGACTCTCGATGGCATCGTAAATCAGCTGTTTTGTTTCTGAAATCATTAACTCACTTTCGGGGGTTCGATCATCACTTGGGATCAAGGAATAACCGTCCAGACCCTCCTGTTCGTTCATATCAGCGTCTAGCGAATATGTAGATTTTCTTTTCCTCAAACGATCAATACAGAGGTTGGTTGCAATACGATAAATCCATGTCGAGAATTTCTGATTAGGATCAAATCGATCCAAACTTTTAAATACACGCAAAAATGTCTCCTGAACGACATCCTCCGCTTCATGACGATTGTTCAGCATCCTATAGCCCAAATGGTATATTTTATCTTTATATAACTCAACAATTTCTGCAAAAGCCTGCTGATCACCATTTAGTGCAAGCTTCGTTAATCTATTCTCTATTTGGTCCAACATTATTCCCCCAGACTTGCTGATGGGTATCATAGGTTCTAATACAACATTAGAATAGTAATTCATGTCTGTCAAAAAAGCAATACCACATCTCTATTATTAACAAAAAAGACCAAATAAAAATCGAGGTTCCCGAAGGAACTCTCGACATGATATCTTACATTGTTCCAAAGTTTATTCAAAAATACATCAACCCGTATTTCGAAGTCCTGCAGCAATTCCGTTGATAGTTAATAATACTTCACGTAGTAGCTCATTGTTATCTTCGCCCTGATCGCGTAGTTCACGTAACTCGCTAACAAGCTGAACTTGAAGATAACTTAGTGGATCTACGTAAGGATTACGAAGTCGAATCGATTCCTGTATAACCGGAACATTATCAAGGATCTCTTTTTGTCCTGTTATTTTGAGAATAAGATCTGAAGTCAACTTGAATTCTTCTTCAATCTGATTGAAAATACGGTCACGATACGATGATTCTTTCGTCATATTAGCATACTCTTTCGCTATCAAGAGATCTGCCTTCGCAATAGCCAATTGTAACGTATCAATAAGTGTTGTGAAGAATGAGAAGTTAGAATACATATCTTGTAGAACCTTCAAGTTCTCTTCCTTATCCTGATAAAAGCTTTGTAAGCCTGTACCTGCAGCATACCATGCTGGAAGTAAATAACGACTCTGCGTCCACGCAAACACCCAAGGAATGCAACGTAAATCTTCGAATCGATCACTATTCTTACGTTTAGAAGGACGTGAACCAATATTAAGCTCTCCAACCTCTGGTAATGGCGTTGATTCCTTAAAGAACCTCAAGAAGTCAGGATCACGGAAGATCAGATCTTGGTACTTATCAAGAGAAACCTCTGAAATCCCCCTTACGATATTATCCCATTGCTCTTCTTGTTGTTCATAAAGATCATTATGAGGTGAGCGAGCATTAATAGCGGCTGTTATAAGGGCTGCTGTTGCTTGATCTAAGCTTCGGTAAGCTATACCTTGCAAAGAATAACGTGAAGAGATAACTTCGCCTTGCTCGGTTATTTTGATACCTCCACCAACGGTAGAAGCAGGTTGTGCTAAGATACTACGGTTCAGCGCCATCCCTCCGCGGCCTAGAGCTCCTCCACGACCGTGGAAGAATTTCAACTTCACGTTGTATTCATCTGCAGCTGCAGTTATTTTCTTCAAAGCAACACGTAGCTCCCAATTCGCTGTAACTACGCCTCCATCTTTGTTACTGTCAGAATATCCCAACATAATTTCCTGTAAATCATTCATGGCAGCAACGCTTTGTCGGTAAATAGGAAGATCGAGTACTTGTCTCATAATATCTGGCGCCGCATGAAGATCCTCGATTGTCTCAAACAATGGTACGGCTTGAAGAGTACATGTAACTGTCTGATCTGCATGTTGACAAAATAGGCCTACTTCCTTAGCGAATACCATCACTTCCAGAATATCACTAGCATCTTCGGCCATACTTATGAGATATTTCGTGATACAGTTTTTGCCGAATTCCTCTTGTGCCTTATACACGGTCCGATATACATCTAGACATTCCGTAGTACTTTCACTATATACATGATAAGGAGATGTAATAGGTCTTGGATCATTCAATAAATTATTCAGTAGAGTAATTTTCTCATCTTCAGTGAGTTGAGCATAGTTCTCCGAAATATTCATCTTTGCCAACACTTCAGTCATTGCATTCTCATGTTCTTGACTATGTTGGCGAATATCTAGAGATGCCGTATGGAATCCAAACAATTCAACTTGACGGATTAATTTCTCGATGTAAGTGTCTGCTACATAATCTGCATAGTGATGACGAAGACTTCGATCAATAATCTTCAGATCTTCAATAAACTCTGCAGGTGATGCATAACGCTCTGGTGTACCCTTCTTACTGTCATCTAGAACATTATTTACCTTCGCCATCATATGAACAAGTTTGATACGATAAGGTTCATTATCGTTATGCCATATAGAATTTTTGCTCAACGTAATCATGGACTGGTCGCGAAGAATCGATTCTTCTAGTTCACTTGAGATCGTAACAATAGATGTACTGAAACTTAAGTACTGCATGAATTCAGCCATAATGCGTTGATACTCTCGAACAGCTAACTTACGTTGCATACACAACGTCTGCCAAGTAATGTCAGAAGTAACGGATGGGTTACCATCACGATCTCCTCCAATCCAAGAGCCAAACTGGAGGTACGTTGGAACATGCCAGTGGTTTCCTGGGTAATATTTATCTAGACATCGTTCAAGTTCCAGATATACATCCGGAAGTACATGGAATAACGTTTCATGAAAGTAATACATACCGTTTCGAACTTCATCCAAAACAGTTGGTTTACGATCTCTTAATTCATCCGTTTGCCATAAAGTAATGACCTCATTCAGAAGTTTCTCTCTTAGTTGTTCCCGTTCACGGAAAGTAAGTGTTGGATTATCTAATAACATAACATCTTCAGAGATCCGCTTATGAATATCGAGTATTGCTCTGCGCATAGCTTCTGTCGGGTGAGCTGTCATGATAAGTTCAAGTGAAAGACCTTCTACAATATCCTGAACTTCTTCATATGTGAAATTTTGCTCTTTCAATTCTTGAATTGCGCCTTCAATAGAACCTGGTTGAACTGTTTCTCCTGCAGAACGCTCATAATCACGTTTTCTACGAATACGATGGTTCTGTTCAGCGATATTTACCAATTGAAAGTAGACTGCGAACGCTCGAATCACCTGATGTCGTGTATCCGGCTTTAATGTGTCAATCATATCCTTAAATTCAGCATATACTTCAGGCAAAAATACTGATCTCAAGGATTTGCTTGTTTCACGTATCTTCTCTACGATCTCTAATAGTTCATTGCCCCCTTGATGCACTAAGACTTCTCCAAGAATGTTACCAAGAAATCGTACATCTCTCCGAAGCAAGTTATTAGAGTTACTCTTACTAGTGGTAACCGTAAGGTCAGTCATGTTACTCCTCCCGTCTTCTCTGTTAATTGCTATCTATTTGTTCATACCTTCGTAATACTTCATAACATCATACAATAAATTAAAACTAAAATCTTTAATTTTCTTTAATAAGATTCAATTTAATTCTGTATTAATATTACCGTATGTGAATTTTGATTCATTCCCACATTTATAAATCTTAAATAAACGTATGTTTAATTAAGGTGATTTTTAATACCTAGTCAATACAAGCTTTTAGATAGCCTCATATTTATACATATACATCAATAAATTACCATATTTAGCGGGGTTAATCATACTGTTCAAATCAACCATACTAGTCTTTATAACATTTGACTTGAACATACATAGTAAATAATTCCTGAGTTACTCCGCAAGAATCAACTATGCAAAATATATATACAAAAAAATCCTTGAATATCAAGGATTATCGAATTTAAAATATGGAGCGGGTGATGGGAATCGAACCCACGCTATCAGCTTGGAAGGCTGAAGTTCTACCATTGAACTACACCCGCGAAGTAAAGAATCGGGACGACACGATTTGAACATGCGACCCCCTGGACCCAAACCAGGTGCTCTACCAAGCTGAGCTACGTCCCGAAATTATTCTTTTTGTAATAAAATGGTGCGCCCTAAGAGATTCGAACTCCTGGCCTTTTGATTCGTAGTCAAACGCTCTATCCAGCTGAGCTAAGGGCGCAAATGCATGTAATAAAAATGGAGCGGACGACGGGAATCGAACCCGCGACCCTCGCCTTGGCAAGGCGATGCTCTACCGCTGAGCCACGTCCGCAAAAAATATGGTGCGCGTGGAGGGACTTGAACCCCCACGTCGTGAAACGCTAGATCCTAAGTCTAGTGCGTCTGCCAATTCCGCCACACGCGCACACTTGTAAAAAATGGTGAGCCATGAAGGATTCGAACCTTCGACACCCTGATTAAAAGTCAGGTGCTCTACCAACTGAGCTAATGGCTCTTAATGGCTGGGAATATAGGATTTGAACCTATGCATGACGGAGTCAAAGTCCGTTGCCTTACCGCTTGGCTAATTCCCATTAATGGATCACTTATATTATCTCCAATATTACAACAATCACAATAAATGGTGGAGGCTGAGGGGATCGAACCCCCGACCCTCTGCTTGTAAGGCAGATGCTCTCCCAGCTGAGCTAAGCCTCCACGTTTCTAAAATTAAAATGGTGACCCGTAGGGGAATCGAACCCCTGTTACCTCCGTGAAAGGGAGGTGTCTTAACCGCTTGACCAACGGGCCATACTAGAATGAAAAACTTATGGAGCTCTCAACCGGATTCGAACCGGTGACCTCATCCTTACCATGGATGCACTCTACCTACTGAGCTATGAGAGCAATGGCTCCCCGAACAGGACTCGAACCTGTGACAACTCGATTAACAGTCGAGTGCTCTACCAACTGAGCTATCAGGGAATATAAGCATTCATGAGATAAAGCGAAGCGTATAATATGCATGTACACATATTTTACAGAATAACTGCTTGGCGGCGTCCTACTCTCCCAGGACCCTGCGGTCCAAGTACCATCGGCGCTGGAGGACTTAACGGTCGTGTTCGGGATGGGTACGTGTGGAACCCCTCCGCTATCGCCACCAAACGTGATTTTTCGAAGCTTACGCTTCTCGAAATCGCTGCGAGAAAATATCAGCCCCAAAAAGGACATGCAGCTGTATTCAAGGTTTAATCCTTGAAAACTAGATACGAATGAATTTGCAGTTCGAAACTTTCATTGCTTCTGAAGCCTAAACTTCAGAATATTAGGATAAGCCCTCGACCGATTAGTATTGGTCAGCTCCATG
>NZ_JCAIUL010000017.1:0-96797 GCF_059445505.1 Paenibacillus sp. Y301
GACAATTGATCAAGGATTACAAGAGCAATCTGGTACAAGCACAGTTAAATGAGGGTATTTCATAGAAGTCGGTAACATCACATAACAATGTTTTTCAGCCTCGTCGCTGACGCTCCTTGGTCGCCGGGAGGTATTTCGGAGAAGTGTATTCAGACGACACATCCAACCGGCTAAGTGGCATAGCCACCCGGACCTTCGGTCCTTAAGCCGTTTGGACGTCAGAAATGCGCAACGTTATGCGAAATCCCGTAAAACCCATTTATAGACCCTTTTTGGAGGTGGAACTATGCGGATTTTTCTTATATTTTTTTCTTTTATTTTGGCAATTTCGGGATGTTCAACCCAAGAAGAACAACACGGAAATGATCTAGAAAGCACCTTGAATGCTGTTTTCAGTTACAAGTTGAATGAAGTAGAAGGAGAACATACAGACAAGGTCAATCAATGGTTAACAAAAGCACGAGAAACTGCAGAAGAGGGACAATATTATTTTTTTCAAGAGAGTATTAATGACTATATGTACTCTTATGTATATCGTAAGGGCTATACCCAATATGAGGTCTCATTTATTTATGACCAAGGTGATCCAATAAACAAGGGAAAGATCTATGTAACAGGGAACAATAAAGATCTTAATAGCGATAACTTTGTACAAATCAAATCAATAAATGACCTTTCAATACTTTTTATATTATCTGATGAGAGCTTAAAGAGTAAAATGAAATAAAGAATTCCAGCGTTTCAAGGAAGACGGGGCATCGCATAACATTGCATTACCACAGCGGTCGCTACGCCCCCTTGGTCACCCGGAAGAAGTTTCGTAGAAGTTAACTCCGGTGACACATCCAACCAGCTAAGTGGCAGAGCCACCCGGACCTACGGTCCTTAAGCCGTTTGGACGTCGGTAATACGCGAACGTTATGCGAAATTACCATAAGTGCTATTAAGTTCTAAACAATATAATTAGCAAAGTGAGAGGGCGATTACTGATGATAGAATTTTCGGTCATTACAACGAAAAGACTTTTTATAAGAGAACTAACATTAGATGATGTTGAATCAGTATTCAGACATTTTTCGTACCCTGATGTCACAAAATTCATGGATATCGAGGTGTGTAAAGATAGAAGTGAAGCTGAAGAAATTATTGCTTTTCATATCAATGATTCCGGCTGTAGATACGGGCTTTTTAGTAAAGATAATAATGAACTAATTGGTACATGTGGATTTCATTGTTGGACTGCGGACAAGGATGGATCAAGAGCTGAAATTGGTTTAGATCTATCCCCGAATTACTGGGGCAAAGGATTGATGCAAGAAGCGATAAATGAAATTATCCCAATTGGATTTAAATTAATGAAACTGGATTACATTGAAGCGACCACTGAAATTGAAAATATCAAATCACAAAGGCTTTTAGAGAAGATGGGATTTATTAAACAACACCAATTGAAGGACAATTTAATGTATTTTATATTGAGAAAAAAAGAAGAAGTTATGTAAGTAGCTCAAGAAGACGGTAACTACGCATAACAATATTTTTCAGCATCGTCGCATTCGCTCCTTGGTCGCCAAGAGGGATTTTCTGAGAAGTGGAATCCGGCGACACATCCAACCGGCTAAGTGGCGAAGCCACCCGGACCTACGGTCCTTAAGCCACCCGGACCTACGGTCCTTAAGCCGTTTGGACGTCAGAAACACGAAACGTTATGTGAAATCCCTGCAAGAAATAGAGGAGAGAACATGAGAACTATAAATCTATTACAAATCAAACCTTCAAGTCGTTATGATAGCCTTGATCCGGAACAAGAAGGAAATAAAAATACTAAATTTGCTGACATGATAATTGATGGTAGGTCTCTTTACCAAATGCTAAAAAAGCATGATATGGTTCCGTCCCTCGGGTGGGGAAGTGAAGAGCATCAAAGACAAATAATTAATTATTTCTTATTAAATCAAACTCACGAATATTTGTACTACAGGTACCCAATACTAGTCTGTCCTTGGTGTGGAGATGAAGAATGTGGCTTTATATCTGTATTTATTGAGAGAGAAGGGGAACTTATTACATGGAGTGATTTCAAACTGGAACCCGACAATAAAGCTATTGATATAGGGCCTTTTTATTTTAAATGGGAAGAATACGAAAAAATTATTAATGAGACATTTGGAACTGCAGGGATTCAATAAAGTATTGTTGTGTTATTCGAAGAAGGCAGGGACATCACCTAAACCAGCTAATCAAAGTCAACTCTATCATTAATATACTTTTTATAGATGAAACAAAGACGTACCTAAATAAACCTACCCAGTAGAGAAGGTTTTATTGGAAATTAATTTCCAACTGTGAACTCAACCCGTTTTAAAATCTTGACCAGACGTCCACATTCCAAATATAATGCGTAAAAGCTTATGAGAAGTAGCAACAATTGCGACTTTTGCCGGTTTGCCTTCATTGCGCTTTTGCTGATAAAATTGAAAGAGAAGCGAATTTCTTGGACCATGAATTTGCTTGGAAATGGCGGCAACGGTTGCCTGATAAAGGGCAGTTCGAAGGTAGGAAGAGCCCCGTTTAAAATTCGATTTTTCTTGGATTTGAAGGTTCCCGATTCGTGAACAGTTGAGTCAAGCCCGGCAAAAGCTGTTAGCTGTTTCACGGATGGGAACCTTTTTATATCCCCAATTTCAGCGATGAGCATGGCAGCTGTTAGTGGTCCTACCCCTGGAATCGTTCTTAGAAGGTGATAGGTTTCAATAGATTCTGCCATCGACTCCATAGTTTTTAAAAGATCATTCATACAGTCCTGATAGGTCTTAAGCAGCTGAATATAGCGCAGTAGAACAATCTTCTGAGCCTGAATAGCATGAAGGTCAGGAAGACTATTATTAGCAATGATAAGTAATTGTTCTAGTTTGGATTCATTCCAAGCTCGACCTTTGCGGTTGGAAAGAAGCACTGTAATGATCTCATCATGATCTGCATCTAAGAGTTCTTTGGGGGGTGAATAACGAGATAATAATTCAAGAGAAGTACGGTTGCAGAATTTGTGAAAGGCCTTGTCATATCCCGGGAAAAGAAGATCGAGGACGCACGGAAATGAAGTTGTGCCTCACCATAAAGGCCTGTCCAATGCTGATATTGACGACAGATAACACGCAGTTGTTGGACGGGATCGCTTAGTTCGACTTGAGGTTCAGGAGATTGCAGGTAGAAAACATGAGCAATGCGAATGGCATCGATAGGGTCAGTTTTTATCTTTCGTACCGCCTTTTGCTTCAGCTGATGAGTAAGTAAAGGATTTAGGACAATGACAGAATAACCATACGAAGAAAAGAAAGAAACGAGAGGTTTAGAATAATTGCCAGTAGCTTCTAAAACAACGTTGGGTTCCTGACCTGTGGTTTGCTTCATCTCCTCCAAGATCGATAGGAGATGATTGAGGTCGTCATGGGTATGAGAGAATGGAAAAGGTTTGTACATACAGTCATGGTAAGAAAGAAAGGCAGCGGCAAGACTCTTACCTTTAGCAACATCGATACTTAGAACAGGTGTATTCATATAACCTCCTTAATGTCACTGGGGCCAGCACTTTTGGTCTCCACAGGTTGGCACGGTGATACGGGCTCCAAGGCCCAACCAGCTGAATCGGGGTATGAACAAAAGGTGAGAGCATAAAACACTTTAGACGACGGGATCTATGTCCCAACAAAACATGCGTTTTTCAGCCCAGTGTTTCCTCCAGTATAAAGAAAAAGTTCATACCCGAGCCAGTCGGGTATGAACTGAGAATACCAACAACGCATTCACACTTCGGGCTACGCCCTCGGTCCGGACCGAAGTTGAGAAGCCAGGTAGCAGATTCAGCCGGACACATCCGACTCCGTCGGACGTCGAGAATGCAAGAACGTTATCCGAAATATCCGGAAATTAAAAATTATAAGAAAAAAATAGAGGTGAATAAGATGGGAAATGACAATGAAAACCATGAAACTCAATCTGACACCAATTACAGTGATGCAGAAATAACACAAGTACATTCTATGATTGAAGAAGCACAAAGAATAGAAGGGGGAGGACCTCCAAAGAAGGTTGATTTTAAATCACTCCCAAAACCAATAAGGCTTTTTGGTTACTTTTTCATTACAATGATGATTATTATGGTTGTTTTTGCTATAATATCTAACTTCTTATAAGTAAAGTAAAGGGATCAAAGAAAAAAGTAATAAAACAAAAGAGAGAAAAAGATATATTTTGTATGGGATTTCGAGGAAGTCGGATGCATCGGATAACAAAACATTCCTGCATCGTCGCATTCGCTCCTCGGTCGCTATGAAGAATATCTGGGAAGCGGATTCAGGCGACACATTCAATCGGCTAAGTGGCGAAGCCACCCGGACCTACGGTGCTTAAGCCGTTCGGACGTCAGAAATGCGCAACGTTATCAGAAATCCCAACAATAAGAATCAGAACATTGGAGGAATAATGAATGCTTATTTCCAAGATAAATCCTGAAGAATTAACACCAGAACAAATGATAACTCTATTGTATCCTAGTGGTCGAATGGAATCAGAATTGAAGAGCAATTGTATCATGGTATTCGGCAATGGGAATTTAGATAGGTCCAATAAGGCTATACAATTATATAAAGAGGGAAGAGCTCCGATTATTTTATTTTCAGGAGGAGATAAGTGGGGGCAACGCGATGAAATTGAAGCAATCTCTATGAAACAATATGCAATTGAACAGGGTATTCCAGAAGAAGCAGTAGTAAT
Organism: Paenibacillus sp. Y301; assembly: GCF_059445505.1. Classification (NCBI taxonomy): domain Bacteria; kingdom Bacillati; phylum Bacillota; class Bacilli; order Caryophanales; family Paenibacillaceae; genus Paenibacillus; species Paenibacillus sp. Y301. The sequence continues at coordinate 4,774 of NZ_JCAIUL010000017.1, forward strand.
AGAAACAATTTCAAATCATACTAAAGAAAATGTCTTGGCATCAATATTAGTATTAGATCGAGCACTTGGATTACATAAAATTAAAAGATTAATTGCTGTTAGTGATTCTGGTCATTTGAGGAGATGTCTACTTACTCTCAAAACTTATATGCCTAGTTGGATAGATTTTGAAATGGTTGGAACTGACGTAGAACTACCACTTAATTGGTGGAATATAGGTCCAATCAGAGAGAGGGCCGATAAAGAAATAAGGAGTTTAATACATTATATTAATGAAGGCCAACTAAAAGATGATGAAATAGCATTGTAAATGAATTATTCGTTGAGGGCTGGGACATCTGATAACAACACATTCTTGCTGCGTCGCTGACGCTCCTCGGTCGCCAAGATGGATTTCATAGAAGTTAATTCAGGCGACACATCCAACCGGCTAAGTCTGACGACCCGGACCTTCGGTCACTTAAGCCGCTTGAACGTCAGGAATGCGCAACGTTATCAGAAATCGGCATAAAGATTAAAGAGCGGGAGAAAAAAATGAAGTTAATTAAGGTAACCTTTTCAATTTCTATTTTATTTAATATTATTTTGTTTTCATTACTGATTTTGAAGAACAATCAAATTGACGATTCAATTTCAAGACAAACGTACAAAATCCAAGGTGATTTAGTTGAACTTGAAAGTTCAATTTCTTTTCAATCACAAAACAATTGGAATAATGGAAACTTTGTTTTAGAAAAAATTGAAGATGTACAACAAGAAATATCATCAATAATAAAATTTGGAAAAGAAATTGGGAGATTAACTAATGATCAAGAAGAAGACTTATATTTGCTATTAAATTATTTTTCAAAGTACCCTGAATATTCGGGTTACCCTAATAAAATTCTGAGTGCCGATGAAATAAAAGTACTTGAAGAATTACAAAAGGATTTAAGAGAAGTAGGCTGGGGAATGAATATTGGTTATTCAGGAAGTTGGGAAGATTTTTCTGAAAAATTGAATGAATTGATTAGTAAAGGCTAAAGAGGGTATTTCAAGGAAGATGCCGACATCTGATAACAACATGTTCACGCATTGGGGCATTCGGCCTTCGGTCCGGCAGGAGTAAGATGAGGTTTCGGAGAAGTAATTGGCAGTAGCAGGGAAGCGGAATCAGCCGGTCACATCCAATTCCCTAACCGCATCGCGGCCGCCCTCCGGACTTAAGGGAGTAGGACGTCGTGAACACATGAACATTATAAGAAATCGGGGGAAAGCATGCAAGTGCATGATAAAATAGAAGTAAACTCACAGAGGAAAAGGTGACAAGATATTAAACTACTCTTTATTTGTAGCCGTAATAAATGGCGTAGCTTAACAGCAGAGAAGATTTTTGATGGATTTTACGGATATGAAGTTAGATCTGCGGGGACAGAAGAAAGTGCAAGAATTAAGGTTACTGAAGGACATATTGGATGGTCAGATATAATTTTTGTGATGGAAAAGAATCATAAGAAAAGGGTTCAAGAGAAGTTTTCAAACAAAATAAAGAATAAACGATTAATCTGTCTAGATATACAAGATGATTATCGATTTATGGATGATGAATTAATAGAGATATTGAAATCAAGAGTATCTGAATATATAAAAGCACCTGAATGGAATGATGAAATAAAATTAAAATAAGAGAATCGGAATAGAATTTTGTAAGTGAATTCGGGAAGCCCCCGACATCTTATAACAATGCATTTCTGTTTCGTCGCTGACGCTTCTCAGTCGCCAAGGGGGATTACAAGGGGTAGATTCAGGCGACACATCCAACCGGCTAAGTCTGACGACCCGGTGCTACGCACCTTAAGCCGCTTGAACGTCAGAAATGCGAAACGTTATAAGAAAGGCCAGCAGAACATTTAAAAACCATGAAAATCAAAGGATGAGAGAAATGGAAAAGAAAACTTATCTTGTTAATGTTGCTTATCTAATTGACCTAACTGATGAAGAATACAAAGAAATCGATGATGAATTGATTCCGGCACTAACGAATGAAATTACACTAAAGAAAAAGCATAAATTAAAATGGGAGAGCAGCTCTTCTATTTTGCTTGACCCTGAAATAATGAATTGTGGAAGATGCATAAAATGTAATTCATGGGCGACTGATAGAGAAAAAGTTAATCATATAGAGGAACTCAATAATGGAGCAGTTGTTAATGGTCAATTACTTTGTGATGAGTGTTTACCAGAGAAACATAGGTGGGCGTTTTAACGCTTTTAGTAAGAATTTCGAGGAAGGCTAGCCCATCTTATAACACCATGTTCAAGCATCGGGCCATTCGGCCCTCGGTCCGGCAGGAGTAGTGAAGCGGAATCGACTGGAGTAATTCAGCAGCAGGGAGCGTATTCAGCCGGACACATCCGCACCACCTAACCGCGTCGCGGCCTGCTCCTGACGGAGCCTTAAGGTGGTGGGACGTCGTGAACACATTAACGTTATAAGAAATAGCAGCAGACTTTAAATACATGATAAGAAGGTGACGTAATGATTTCATTTGAAAGAAATAACAATAAATTCAATTTTAGAGTTACTGGAATAGTAATACATAATGAACGGATTTTATTACATACAACTTTGAAAGATGATTTTTGGAATTTGCCTGGAGGTCGTGTTGAATTTCATGAATCTACTGATGTTGCATTGGTTAGAGAGATAAATGAGGAAATGAATATTGATGTTCAGATTGGAAGGTTACTATTTGTGAATGAAGATTTCTTTGAATATGACAATATGAAATATCATGAATTAGGATTTTATTATTTAATATCATTTCCAGAAGATCATGAAATTCTTGAGAAGAAAGATGAGTTTAATGGAGTAGAAGATGGAGGGAGGTTGATTTTCAGATGGTTTACCTTTGAAGAACTACAAGAAATAGAGGTATATCCAGAGATAATTAGAACTGATATTAGGACCATTTATGAGACATTAACGATTACGCACAATATCAATAGTAGGTATGACTAAGGGGCTGCTACATCTTATAACATAACATTTCTGCTGCGTCGCTGTCGCTCCTTGATCGCCAAGAGGGGTTTTCTCAGAAGTGGATTCAGGCGACACATGCAACCGGCTAAGTCTGACGACCCGTTCCCTGCGGTCACTTAAGCCGCTTGAACGTCAGAAATGCGGGTACGTTATATGCAATTGGGGTAAAGTGCTATTAAATAATAAGAAATGAAATAAGACAAACAGATATAAAGGGAGATGATTATTATGAGTCGAAGAGCAACAGGAACAATATTACTTATGATATCTGCGATTTTGTATGGAGTTAGATATCTGAGTGCTGCTATTTTTGGATCTGGCGTTTCTTCATGGGATCAGGGATTATTTAATGCAATGTTGGAGTACGTTGGAGATGGCCCTAAGAATTTAAGTATTCTTGCATTGATAGCTGGTGTAATTTATTTGATTTGGGCTGAGATTGAAGGAACTAATAAGAAAACGATTAAAGATATTAATAACTATTCAAAAAATGAATATACAAATGAAAGAAATGAAAGTTGATTAACCAAAATAAGGTATTACTAAATTGAAAAAAAGATCGCCCTTTCTGTAAAATCGTATGCACCATACACCACGATTTGAAAGAGGCGACCTCATGAAAAAGTCTACCACGTTTACAAACCTAGTTCAAACTCTTCTTAATGAAGAAGATGTGAAGCGAATCCTAGAGGATTTAGATTATAAAGATACTGCGACAAAATTTACAGATCATCAGTTGTTGTTATTTTTCACTCATTCTGCTCTTGGTGAATGGGAAGGCTATCGCTCAGCTGTTGGAAAGGCCGTTATTTGTAGTCTTCGTAATATTGAATATTCAACCTTTTCCACGAAAGCTAGTGATGTGCCTTATGAGTTGTTCAAGCAACTGTTTCATTTACTTCTGTCCAGATGTAATCGAGCTATAAGACGCCATCTTCGTATCCCAAAAGATCTATTGTTAGTAGATTCGACAACGATTACGGTAGGGAAAAGATGTCTTCCTTGAGCCCTTTTTCACGATCAACGGGCGGGTATTAAACTGCATGTTGCATTTAGCGCTGCCACGGAACAACCTGCTCAAGCCATTGAAACGATCGGTAAAGTCCATGATGTCCCCATTGGCGAACAGCTTGCAGATAAGAATTACATCCTTGTTCAAGACCGTGCTTACGGAAAAATCAAACGATTTGATCAATATGCTAGAGAACAACAGTATTTTGTTACTCGTATCAAAGAAATTGTCATGCTTGTGAAGCCACATTCGTTAAAACGCCAATCCGTTGAAGACTCAAATGTAACGAAAGATATCACTTGCTACCTAGGAACACCGCAGTGTCAGTCAGAACTTCGTCACCGTATGGTGATGTTCAAGGACAACAATCAAAATGACATTCGTGTTGTCACCAATCTCATGCATGTATCGGCCGAACAAATCGCTGACATGTACAAGGCACGTTGGGGGATCGAAGTGTTCTTTAGATGGATTAAGCAAAATTTAAATGTCCCTGTTCTTTTTGGTACGACAAAGAATGCCGTATTTAATCAATTGTTCGCAGCACTCATGACATACGTGCTTTTAAAGTGGTAATATGATCATTCAAAACCATACCTAATCGCTTGTAAATCAATACCTCTTATTCGATTTAAGGAACAAATCGAAGACGATCACTTACAAGTTGAATGGATGTTAGCTATTGCTAGGGTACTCAAAAAATATGTCTATTTGTCGAACCTTCTAAATCCAGTATCTGGTTAATCAACAGGCGTGCAATAACATGTTTAGAAATCCGTGATAGTTGCGGATTTTTTTAAATGAAAATTAATAAAAGGCAGCAGTTCATGAGAATTGAACTGCTGCCTTTTATTAATTGCGCAGTCAAAATAATCTATCTTAGGAGAACAATATGTCCTTAAATAGATTTAACTCAATTAATAATGTAAACTATACCCAACTATAGAGCAAGCATACCTTAGAGAATAAAAGATTACAATTTGAGAGGAGTTGATGACGAATGAAGAAATGGTTTGGTGGTTTGTTAGCAGTTGTATTAACGTTCACTCTTAGTCTAGGACAGTCTATACCAACAGGAGCAGCAGCAGTAAAGCAAAATCTAGCTTTAGGCAAAAGCTATACGCTGGTTACCCCTTATCTGGTTGACACGCTCTTTGGCAACACTGAGAATGCTCATCCTGATGATACCGGTATGCAATTAACCGATGGTGTATTCGGAGGCAGCACCTTTTCAAACCCTGCTTTCATTGGTCGTAGCTGGCAAGGAAGTCGTATAGTAACGATTGATCTAGAATCGCCCTCGACCATTCAAGACATTTCGGTTAATTTGCTCCAGGATAATGCGAACGGTATTTTCTTCCCTAGGGAAATAAGCTTCTCCCTCTCTTTAGATGGATCAAAATGGGAAAAACAAAAGGATGGCTTGAGTACGATTGCGAGTACAGAGAAAGGGCCTATAACGCAAAAAATTGGGATCACAGATGCAAATAAGGTTGCCCGTTATGTCAAAGTTGAAATCCCTTTTGCAACTTGGCTGTTCATGGATGAAATAGAAGTACTAGGAACACCGGATAAATCTGGCCGCAAACTGAAGCCGTCATCCAAAGGTCCAAAAACCGATGTCGGATACCCGATTGCAGGTTCAAAACAGGCTGGCGGCGTTAAAAATGAAGTGCTGCTATATACAGGAGAGTGGCAGTACCAGCCATCCGACTGGATTTCATACACCAAGGAAGATTTGAAACCTTATGTTTCCTATGTAAATAAGAATGGTGTAGCGCAGGATTATATGTTTGACAGCTTCTTGTTCCTGCCTTACGCTCCCACTTTAGATGGAGCTAACTACGGATCAAGTTCGACGAATCCGACGAACAAGGTACATTGGGAAAGCCTGCTGGATCGGCTGTTCCGAGATAATTATGAGCTTGGCGCATTAAATGCTGCAGTGACAGAGGCCAAAGCGGCATTACCGAACAAGAAATATGAAGCAAAAGTCGTTATTGCAATCCCCTACCCACGCACTGATCAGAATGACTTTGGTGATGTGGATGGAGATGGTATTAGCGAGAATATGAATCCTAATGAAGTAGGGGAGCAGCAGGCACTGCTGAACCGTGAGAAAGTTGTGAAATGGTATATCGATGAGGTCAACCTTAGATGGAAGGAAGCCGGATATACCAACCTAAAGCTTTCCTCCTTCTATTGGTTTAATGAATTCGTGTCGCGTCAAACGTCAACAAAGGAAGACGAGCTTATCCGCTCGACATCCTCATATGTGCATAAGAGTGGGATGAAATTCCAGTGGATTCCTTATTATTTTAGTCGCGGGTGGAGTGATTGGAAAGAGCTTGGCTTCGATACCGCCATCATGCAGCCGAACTATCTGTTCCATAATACGACGGCTGACCGTGTGGACACGATCACTAAGGCAGCTTATGACCATGGTATGGGCATTGAGTTCGAGATGAGCGATGCCGTTCTGACCGACCCTATAATACGCGCGAAATATTACACCTATTTGAACACTAGCGTGGATAATGGAATCATGAAGAAAGCGATGAAGGGCTTCTATCAGCAGGTGAAGACAATCCTGAAATCATCAGCCGCCACCGACCCTGACGCTCGCGCTGTGTACGATGATACGTATCAATTTTTAAAGGGGACTTACCAGCCCTAGAATAATGTATATAAATTTAGTGGAGAGAGGTTAACTAGTTATCTGGTTAACCTCTTTTCTTATGAATAACGTCACTAATAATCCAAATACTTGTTGTAAGCGGCAGGTCTCCATGAAGGACTGATCATTTTTGGCAGAATGATATTCGCTGTTTTCCTTTAAATCCCCGCAGCTAATCGTTAATTTAATCGCTACGGGTTTAGTTCCCCACAGCAAAGCAATTTCCCAGTGTTGCGCATCTATGCTCATGGGCTAGACTAGTACCTCGACATGCAAGCTGAATGTTTTCTCTAGATGTAATTAGAATGAAAAGGTGTGAAAAAGATTCGCGTTTGCAGGCTCTCTCTCTTCAGGTGACACATCCAACCGGCTAAGTGGCAGAGCCACCCGGACGTCGGTAATGCGCAAACGTTAGGTGAAATATTCGAAGTGCGCTGAAAAGCATTTATAACCGTACTAACCATAACCTAAAGGGAGATAGAAATGGAGAATTGCGAATACTGCAATATTATCTTAGAACACCAAAAAGTTTTAATAGAGAATGATCACTGCAAATACTTACAACTATTAAAACCTGAAATAGAAGGATCAGGAATAATAATACCTAAAGAACATCGAGAAACCATATTTGATTTGAGTGAGGAAGAGTGGAAATCTACACTCTCATTATTAAAAGAAATAAAAGGAATTCTTGATAGAGAAATAAAGCCTGATAATTATAACGTGGGTTGGAACTGTGGGTCAGTTGGAGGATAACATGTATTTCATGCTCATATGCATGTCATACCTAGATTTTCAGACGAACCCTTTGCAGGAAAGGGAATTAGAAACTGGTTTAAGAGCCCAGAAAATAAACGAATAAGTGACAAATAAACTGTTTGATATTACAGGAAGACGAATACATCACCTAACATCGCATTCCTACTGCGGGCATACGCCCTTGATCGCTAAGAAGGATATCAGAGAAGTTAGTTTAGGCGATACATTCAACCAGCTAAGTCCGACGACCCGTTCCCTTTGGTCACTTAAGCTGCTTGAACGTCAGGAATGTCAAACGTTATACGCAAGTTCGTTAGATACTAAGAAATAATAAAATTCTCAAAATCAATCTTTAAACCGAAAGATGAAAGAATATCAACACCTAGGATCGCATCAAATCCGTAAGGTTCTTTAGTCAAACCTAATTGAATGGTGAATGATTCAAGAAGAATGTGATTAATATTTAGATCTTGAACATTCTGTTGGTAGCATAATTCGCTTTGACCACCGACACCATACATTCTTACTGATTTTCCATTGATAAAGTCTGGATCTAATCCAATTGGTTCCACGGAATCTGTGTCAAATATAGTAGTGGCACAACCTGTATCAAGAAGGACGTTATCTAGGATAAATAGATTTATTATTGTATGTGAGAGATAGAGCAACAATAGGGAGGCCATTAATTATTTCGATTTTCATTGAAGACCTCGGATCCCTGTGAAGGGTTGTTCATTAACTTCAATGTGTTCATTGCCGGTATAGAAGACGTACAGTTCACGTGATGGATCTGAGAAGTGCAGATTTTTATAAGTAGCCCAAGCTTCTTTAGGATTTATATAACTAGATATTACAGACATTTCATCTATTGTTCTTTTATAATTAATGGAATGAGCAGACAACGCTTCAACGAGTACCCAACAATCAGGAAATTGATCATGGATATTAACCCACTTCATGATTACACACCCCCGATATGAACTTATAAAATAATTGTACAATCCAATGGAAGAACAAGCAATGTTAGGGTGTATCGAAGAAGAATGAACCAGCGTTCAACACTATATTCGCGCTACGGTCCAGTCGTCCCTTGATCTGCCAGTAGTATTTTCGAAGATGAAGATTCAGGAAGATACATCCATTCCCCTAAGATAAGAGCTATCTAAGAGGAATGGACGTCGCGAATACACAACGTTATATGCAATTGGGGCAAAATCTAATTAATCCAAAAAATCTGCTAGCAGATTTAATGAGAGGGAGAAGAAAATGAAAATAAGTGGGAAGTAGAATATAAAGGACACAAAATAAAGGTGGAGAATTCATGGTTTTCTGGGGAAAGACTCTATGTTGATGAAGAACTACAAGATCAACAGGTTGGTTTAGGTATTAGGTCTAGATTGTTTGGAAGAATTAAGTATGGTGAATGTCAAGATGAAATAATAAAGGTATCATTAGGGGGCTGGTTTACTGTCAACTGTAGAATATTTATCGACGATAATTTAGTTCAGTCGAATATCAGCTAAGGCAAAATAATATAAAAAAATCACAAGGGTTAGGGTGATTAATCTTTATTGTTTTATGTGTTCGCCTGCTACTTTTATAATGCTATATAAAACCTGACGGAGCGACTTTATCCTAATGAGTAAGCAGAGGATCGCGCGGAACTTTAACAACATATGAATAAAGATATATAAAGGGATGGGTTGAAGAATCTCAAAGAAGGCCCCAACAGCATATAACATTTCATTACCACAGCAGTCGCTACACTCCAATTCAGGTGACACATCCAACCAGCTAAGTGGCAGAGCCACGCAGACCTACGGCCCTAAAGCCGTTTGGACGTCGGTAATGCGCGTACGTTATCAGAAACTAGTGAGAAAGGGAATAAACCAGAACATGAATATGAAATATGAAATCAAAATACCTAAATCAGGGTATATCCAAGTGATCAGTTCTATATTAACTACTTACTTACTATTATTAGTACTTCGAAAAGATGATTTTTTATCTGTTTTTTTTGTCATTATCTTATTTTTAGGTAGCGTAATACAAGTAGTAATGCTATTGAAGAGGATCTTAAGAAAAAATAGTGAGCTAGAAATCACAGAAAATGCAGTTAAGATAAATCATATTGAAGTACCAATACAGAAAATCGAGAAGATTATAATACAAGGCTATTTTGTACAGAGTATCGGTATCAAGCTATATGGAAGAAAATTAGTTTCAATGGATTTACATTTTAGATTCAAGAATAATGAAGAGATTAACATAGAAGAATTAAAACAGTGGGCAAGTATGAACAGGATAAAAGTAACTAGTGGGAAAATATATAGATGGATATAGATATCATGAAAGTAACTCAGGGTGTCACTGGAATCAGATAAACAGAGTATTCACGCAGCGGATACGCCTTGGTCACTTGATGCTTTGGACAGAGTAGTAGATTCATGTGACAACTTCCTGCGGAAGTTCATGAATACCTGAACGTAATCGGAAATCAACGGATGTAATATGCAAGCCAAGGAGGTAAGAAAATATGAGAAGCTATTTTGTTAAGTTAGCTAATGTATTGATGTTATTTGTTCTTCTTATAGGATGTTCAAATAACTTGAATACGATGGTAAATGAACAAGACAATGAAGAACAGCAAATTCAAAAGGTGTTGAAAGGAATATATTCGTATGAATATAACTCAATTGAACCAGAGCATCAAGAAATAATAAATAAATGGTTAATTGAAGCAAAAACTAATACTGATCAAACAAAAATGTATTTTTATTCAATAGCTAATGAAAATGATAAAAAAAATAATGAAAAATATGGATACATATATGCAAAAGGTTATAAAGATTTTGAGGTAACATTTGTATACTCAGTAGATGATCCTAAAGAAAAAGGTCAACTACATATAGTTGGAAATAAAGGGAGTAATGATGATGAAGTGTTTATTAAAGTAAAGTATGATACTAGATTTATTCTTGGAGTAATTAATTCAGACCAAAGCATATTTAATCTTAGAAAGTGAGTTCTAGAAGTCGCTGACATTCGATAAACATTACATTCCTACATCGTCGCTGGTGCTCCTAGATCGCCTAGAGGAATTCTCTGAGAAGTGAATCTGGCGACACATCCAACCGGCTAAGTGGCAAAGCCACCTGGACCTACGTTCCTTAAGTCGTTTGGACGTCAGAAATGCGTAATGTTATATAACATACTTGCTTAGATAAAATTTATTATTATGATACAAATGGTATACCCATAATTTTAGGCTAAAATAATTAACTATCTAGGTACACGGAGGGGAAATATGCTATACGGACAACGAGTAACATTAAGGCCTGTTGTTGAAGAAGATTGGGAACTACGATATGAATGGCTGTCCGATCCTGTAGTTAACCGAACGTTACCATCAGGAAGTGGTATGCCACTAACACCGGAAGTGGTCAGAGAACGTACACGGAGGTACGCGCAAACAGATCCATCAGCTGTCTATTTTACCATAATCAAAGAAGACGGCATCCCGATGGGCAGTACCCAATTGTTTAAGATCCATCCTTGGTCTAAGCATGCTGAATTTGGTATTTGGATTGGGAACAAAATGGTATGGGGGCAAGGTTATGCAACAGAAGTGACAAGTGTTGTCCTGGATTTTGCGTTCGAGCGTTTAAACCTTCATAAAGTGTATTTGACGGTAGATGCTGATAATCCTGGTGCTATTCGGAGTTATGAAAAGGCTGGTTTCAAAAAGGATGGCATACTAAGAGACGACGTCTATAAAAATGGTCAATATGTCGATCGTATCATGATGAGTATTTTGAAACATGAATATTTAAAGAAATCTAATTAGAAAAAGGATATATAGGACATGAATTATAATGAGTCTATTATATTAAATTTGTAAGATATTATTTAGTTGAAGAATCCAGAAGCCAATCTTGTAAGTGAGATCAATGATGTCAGATATTTTAGTGGTGGTACAGGAAGGCAAGTACGTCATATAAACATTATATTCACGCAGCGGGCTTACGCCCCTTGATCGTCCGATGTATAATCATGGGAGATAATTCAGACAACGCACAAGCCGACCTAAGATAGGAGCTACCTAAGGTCGGCTCGCGTCGTTAATATGGGAACGTTATATGAAATCCTGGGAATATAATTAAAAACATAGAAAGGCAGGAGAAATAATTGAAAAACCATATTGAAGATCGTTTAGAAAACCTAGGAATTACTTTACCTAATGCTAGTAATCCAGCAGCTAGTTATACGAATTTTGTTATCGTAAACGGACTTATGTTTGTATCTGGTAAAGGTCCTACTGGAAACCCTAAAGGAAAACTTGGAAGTGATTTTAATACAGATGATGGATATGAATTTGCAAGGCAAGCAGGAATTGAGGTTCTTGCTGTAGTGAAGGATGCTTTAGGATCATTAGATAAAGTAAAAAGAGTTGTTAAGATTCAAGGATTTGTAAATGCAGAATCATATTTTGAAGAGCATCATAAAGTTCTGAATGGATTTTCTGAATTGATGTATGAGGTGTTTGGGGATAAAGGTGTTCACGCAAGATCTGTTTTTGGAGCAGTATCAGTAAGAGATAATCTTCCGATAATTGTTGATTCCATATTTGAAGTAGAAGAATAATGAAGAAAAATACAGGGATATTCGGAGATGCCTAGGACATCACATAACAATGCATTTTTGCTTAGTCGCTGACACTCCTTGGTCGCCAAGAGGTATTTCGAAGAAGTGGAATCAGGTGACACATCCAACCGGCTAAGTGGCAGAGCCCACCCGGATCTACGGTCCTTAAGCCGTTTGGACGTCAGAAATACGCAACGTTAGCTGAAACCGGTGAAGTGCATAACAACAATACTGTAAAGGACAACATATTATGAAAATCATACACGATCTAAATGAACTCAAAGGAACTTGTTATATAGAAGTACTACCAGGAAGATATAAGAGCAAATCTTGGAATGAAGAGTCTATTTTTTTCACGGAAGAAGACTTTATTTATTTCGAACCGATAATTGCAAATGTCTTCATTAACTACGACCATTACGCTTTCCAAGAGATTGGTAAAGATAATTGGTCAGAAATAATTGAGTCTCTCAAAGAACTACAAAGAACTACAAAGAACTCTCTTGGATAATAGCAATGAAATGATAGTAAATCTGGATGAGTTGATAAGATCATACTTTAAGGGTTCAACTATAATATATAGGAAGGAATATATTGAGAATTCCAATAAAATAAATGAATTAATCAACGAATTTAATGACTGGATAAGAAGAACACTTGAAAACTATGATGAGATATCAATATTAGGAATTTAAACATATTTGATTTGAATCGAAGAAACACCGGCATCTGATAACAATGCTTTCCTACATCGCCCCTATCGCTTCTTGGTTACCAAGGGGATTATCAGAGAAGTGGAATCAGGCGACACATCCAACCTGCTAAGTGGCAGAGCTACCCGGACCTATGGTCCTTAAGCTGATTGGACGTCAGGAATGCGCAACGTTATCGGAAATTGCTGTAGATAAATTAAAGATGTCATGGGAGGATAGTATGACGAAGAGAATTTCTGTATCAACGGGTTCTCCTTGGGAACCCGTCGTAGGATATTGTAGAGCTATACGAGTAGGAAATACTGTTGAAGTGGCTGGAACAACCTCAATGAAGGATGGAGAAATCATCGGGAAGGGCAGTGCATATTTACAAACAAAACAGATTTTTAAGACTATAGAAGAAGCTTTATTGAAAGTAGGAGCAAGGATGGAAGATGTAATAAGAACTAGAATGTTTGTAACTGACATCTCCCAGTGGGAGGAGATAGGAAGAGCACATGGTGAATACTTCAAAGATATCCGGCCTGTAGCTACAATGGTTGAAGTAAAAGCACTAATAGATCCTGAATTACTTGTTGAAATCGAAGTACAAGCAATAATTACATAAGGGCTTTTTTAACTCACTCAGGGAGACAGCAACATATATGTTCATGCATCGGCGGACAATCCGTCTCGGTCCCGGGAGATAAGTCGGGAAGTAGTTGCCGGGACACATCCGCACCACCTTAAGGTCACTACGTGACCTTAAGGTGGTGGGGACGTCGTGAACACGGAACCGTTAGGCGAAACCTGTACAAGATATATTTAATCATAAAATAATAAAAGATAATTTAAAAAGAAAAGTACAATTCACATTCCTGGAGGTAGATATATTTATGTTGATATTAGAGAAGGCAATAAAGAATGATGCAAAAAAGCTTACCGAGATACAAAAGGCCAGCTTTGATCAAGAATCTAAACAATTCAATAATAACGAAATCGGAGGACCTCCTGGCTATGACTCCACAAGTTGGCAAGAAGAAATGATGCAATATTGTGAATATTTCAAGGTGCTCTATAACGGAGGAATAATAGGGGGGACTTTGATATTAATAGAAAGCAATCAAGTACATAACTTAGGAAGAATTTTTATTGATCCGAACTTTCAGAATCAAGGAATCGGTATGAAAGTAATGAAAGAAGTTGAACGAATTTTTCCAGATAGCAATAAATGGTGGCTTGATACTCCTAGCTGGAGTGTCAAGAATCATCACTTCTATTCAAAGTGCGGATTCACCAAAGTTAGAGAAGAAGATGACCTATACATTTTTGAGAAGACTTTATTGAGTTATAATTTGATTGCGCTTTCAAGGATGGCACAGTCATCGTCTAACATTGCATTACCACAGCGGTCGCTACGCCCCTTGGTCACCAGGAAGAAGTTTCAGAGAAGTTGATTCAGGTGACACATCCACTCGGACCTACGGTCTTTAAGCCGATTGGACGTCGGTAACGTCCAAACGTTAGACGAAACACCTGATAGAGATAGAAAATATATAAAAAAGGAGTGATTCACATTGACAAGTACTAACGAAATCAAATCATCAATTAATGCCTTTATTCAGAACCTGACTGATTCTTCTAAATTCAATGGAAATATACTGGTAGCAGACAAAGAAGGTATTCTAGCTAATACATCTATTGGATTTGCAAATGTGGAACATAACGTACTAAATCAACCGAAAACAAAATTTAGAATTGGATCAGTGACAAAACAATTTACAGCAATGGCGATATTACAATTAGTTGATCAGGAAGAATTAAGTTTGGATACAACTTTGGCTAGATTCTTGCCACAATACCCTATTGTTCATCAAATTAATATTCATAACTTGCTTACACATACCTCGGGGATTTTTAATTTTTCTAATCAAAAAGACATATTAGAATGGTACAAGTCTTCCCTTTCAATTAAAGAAACAATGGAGAGCTTCTTGGATATGCCTGTTAACTTTTCACCCGGTGAGAAGTATGAGTACTCAAATTCTAATTATTTTTTATTATCGTATATCATCGAAGTAGTATCAGGATGTAGTTATGAAGAGTATATTAATGAACATATATTTAAACCACTCGCAATACAAGATTCTGGTTATGATAATGAAGCAACAATTATTTTAGACAGAGCGAACGGTTATTATATCGAGAATGAGGTACTGAAAAATGCTCCATATATTAATATGAAAATTCCACAAGGGGCCGGAGGATTATATTCTACAATAGAAGATTTATATAGATGGGATAGAGCATTATATACTAGTTCACTAATTAGTGATGAATTAAAGATGAAAATGTATACACCCTATTTAGAAAATTATGCATATGGGTGGATGATTCACCATATTGGAGAACGTAAAGTAGTATTTCATTCAGGTGGAATTCATGGCTTCAATTCTTTTATTTGCAGATTCATTGAAGAACAAGTATGTGTTATTGTATTGAATAATTTCTCACAGGATACAGGTGAAATTGCTATGAAAATATCTACCAGAATTTTCGAATGATTACTTATGAGGTCAGGTGGATCGTCTAACAATGTTTTACAGCATCGTCGCTGACGCTCCTTGGTCCCCGAGAGGGATTATCTGTGAAGTGGAATCAGGCGACACATCCAACCAGCCAAAAGGTTTCCATACGGAAACAGATTAAATAGTGAAAACCATGAAAATAGCTTGGAAATATTTTAAATAGGGGTATAAATGATTTTCTGGATTATTGCTTTTGGAGAAAATTCTTCAACGAATACTTTAAAACGGACATTTGTCATTTTAACTTTATACTTCACCTCTTATCAATTCAGTTACGTGAAGAACTTATTAGCTAAAATTTCCAAACTGATAGAACAGTATACAACATATTGAGATTTTGAATATCATTTTTGATGATGAGAACGTAACTTAATAGTGGAAGTGTGAAGTATGAAAAAAATATTATTGGTTTGTATTATGATAATGTTGATGCTAGCATCGGCTTGTGGAAATGTGGAAATGACATCAAATTCAAATATTTCCAGTGAACCTAAAGCTGAAACGGATGAGCCTATTATTCCAAAAAATACATCCGAACATTGTACTGTAGATCGTATAAATTTGGATAGTGAAACTGAAAAATATTTCTATGGAACTTGGAAAGTTGAGAAACTTTTAGGATTTGCAAACTCATATAATGATGCTTCTGAATATCCAACAGGGCAAAAATTTATTGAAGATGAAATTATCATCAATAAAGACTTTTTTTCATCAAAAGGACTTAAAAACTATAGTGATTATCAATATGAACTAAAAAAACCTTTATATGAGATTACAACGACATGCTATAACTCTGACTCTTTTTATAGATTATATAAAATAGATATCCCAGACTTAAATATAAATGATGTAGTAAAAGTAATAAATATAAGTGACCCTTCTACAAAACTTAGAATACCTTTAAGTTTTTTTGTTATTAATAACAACAGGCTTATCTTGTTAGCAGAGGCAACTATTTTTGAACTTGAAAAAATTACTGATTAAATGAATTAAGGTTATGTAATAAGTTCTGTGCTAATAGAATAGAAAACATCCAGAAAGGTAAGGATTGGAATGTTTCCTATGCGGAAACAGGATTAGGTAGAATCATTAGAGAATTAAGAGAGTTAAAGAAGGAAACACGTAAAAACCGGAACAAGTAATTTAAAAGGGTAAATAGAAGAAGAAGGAGCATCAGTTAACATTGAATTACCACAGCGGTCGCTTCGCTCCATTGGTCACCAGGAAGAAGTTTCGTAGAAGTTAATTCTGGTGACACATCCAACCAGCTAAGTGGCAGAGCCATTCGGACCTACGATCCTTAAGCAGTTTGGACGTCGGTAATGCGCGAACGTTAGCTGAAATCCCAACAATAATAATCGGAACATTGGAGGAATAATGAATGCATATTTCCAAGATGAATCCTGAAGAATTAATACCAGAACAAATGATAACTCTATTGTATCTTAGTGGTCGAATGGAATCAGAATTGAAGGGCGATTGTATCATGGTATTCGGCAATGGGAATTTAGATAGGTCCAATAAAGCTAAACAATTATATAAAGAGGGAAGAGCTCCGATTATTTTATTTTCAGGAGGAGATAAGTGGGGGCAACGCGATGAAATTGAAGCAATCTCTATGAAACAATATGCAATTGAACAGGGTGTTCCAGAAGAAGCAGTAGTAATAGAAACAATTTCAAATCATACTAAAGAAAATGTCTTGGCATCAATATTAGTATTAGATCGAGCACTTGGATTACATAAAATTAAGAGATTAATTGCTGTTAGTGATTCTGGTCATTTGAGGAGATGTCTACTTACTCTCAAAACTTATATGCCTAGTTGGATAGATTTTGAAATGGTTGGAACTGACGTAGAACTACCACTTAATTGGTGGAATATAGGTCCAATCAGAGAGAGGGCCGATAAAGAAATAAGGAGTTTAATACATTATATTAATGAAGGCCAACTAAAAGATGATGAAATAGCATTGTAAATGAATTATTCGTTGAGAGCTGGGACATCTGATAACAACACATTCTTGCTGCGTCGCTGACGCTCCGCGGTCGCCAAGATGGATATCATAGAAGTTAATTCAGGCGACACATCCAACCGGCTAAGTCTGACGACCCGGACCTTCGGTCATTTAAGCCGCTTGAACGCCAGGAATGCGCGAACGTTAGATGAAATTGCCTAATAACTGATAAAAACCAAGATCAGGAGGACATATATGTGGATATCATATGAAGAAAAAAGAAATCATCCTCCTGATTTTCGTGTGAGATATAGATTTTTTACTATAGATGAGGGTGGTAGGAACGAGCTCCCACATCAAGGATATAGAAGTGATTTTGCAATAGAAGCAGATTTCAATAGATCATTTATTGACTTAAGAATTATTCATCCAGAATTTGAAGAAGAGAATGGAAAGCTAATTCCAGAAGAAACAATTACAATTCATAATTCAGGAACAGCAAGAATGTGGATTTTTTTTCCCGAATCAAGAGTACGACATAGAAATGAATTAGTAATTGGGATGAAAGGTTATTTCATGGAAGGGAATAGGAAAGTAGCAGAAGCTGAGATTATTGAAATAATAGGTTTACATACAAACCCAAGCAGTGTATAAGAACTTGATGATATCGCGAAGAAGAGGCAACATCATCTAACAAAGTTTTCACACATCGTGGCATTCACCCCTTGGTCCGGCCAGAGGGATTTCAGTGAAGCAGAATCAGCCGGACATCGATTTACCTAAGATAAGAGCTATCTAAGGGGAATTGATGTCGCGAATATAACAACGTTATAGGAAATCAGCGAATTGATTCAGAGAATTGATGAGTGGGATATCATCAAAGATGATGAAAAAGAGAAAAGAATAAAATACATTAAGCATAGGTGTTATTAACATGAAGAAAAAAACTAGAGAAATTATTGTAAATGATAGAATGTATTCATATGTTATAAATCAAGAATATATCCAAAACAAAAGCCAAATTACTTTAAGGATTTCATTAGAGGGTTCGAAAAATAAAACGTGTATATTTAGATTCATAACTTGGGAAGATGCAGTTAGGGGGAGTCCTTTATTAGTAGGTGTAAGGATAAATAATACAGAAACAAATGAAATTGTAAGTTATAATTTACATCATCCACAACAGATAAGGAGGTTTATATTATTTGCTTTAGATAATGGATGGAATGGTGAAAGTGTAATGGAATTTCATAATGGACTTGATATTATGAGTAAGATGGGGTTTGATGTATTGTGGTTAAGCCCAGTAATAAATATTTATAAAGAACATGATCAAGTGGGGAAAACAATGACCTGTGGGTTTTCGAGAGGGCGCTGACATCCGATAACAATTCATTCTTACTATGTCACTATTCGCTCCTTGATCACCAGGAAGGATCTCGAAGAAGCGGAATCAGGCGATACATTCAACCAGCTAAGTCTCACGACCGGTTCCCTATGGTCACTTAAGCTGCCTGAGCGTCAGGAATGCGCAACGTTATCAAAAATTAACGCTAAAAAATAGATATGAAAGAGAGTTCCATATGAAGATGTTATCTCAATCAAAGTTTAGGTTCTTCATAATCATTTTATTTTTGTTTTGGGTTATTCTACATGGATTTGAAGGAAATCAAATCTTGGATTCTGGATATGCTGCAAATGAACTTAAAGATGTTGATAATGCACTAGGAGCTATTGTGTATGTTCCAGTTATATCGACGCTGATTTATTCGATAGGAGTAATTATTAATTTATTGGTTTACGGTGTGATTTTAGTTGTACTTAAAATTAAGAGGAAATATATCATAATGCTAGACATAGTCTTATTACTTTTATATTTGGGATATGCCTTGTTTATGATATTGCAATTCGTTCAGAGGAGTAATGAATTACTAAAATGGAATGTATATTGGGGTCTTATTGCTGAAGGAGTCTATTGCATAATTATGCTTTTAATTATCGCTGATTTTGGAATTCAATTTATTAAAGGCGTAAATCTAGCGTTCTCAAGAAGGTATTAAAATTCTTCATGCTTCGGTCCATAATGCCTCGGTCCGCAAGGAGCATTTGGCAGGGAAGCAGATTCAGCGGACACATCCATTCCCCAAGATAAGAGCTATCTAAGGGGAACGGACGTCGTGAATAAGGGAAACGTTATCAGAAAGACTTGATTTATATTTAAACCAATAATTTTTTTGAGGAGATAAAAATGGAAGTATCTAGTACTTTCCAGACAAGAAAGACAATTATTGATGATTTAAAACTACTTGGCGTAAAAGAGGAAATGACTTTGATTGTTCACTCCTCTCTGAAATCTTTAGGTAAAGTTGTAGGGGGGCGGTTACTGTTATATTAGCATTGGAAGAGGCGGTTGGAACGAATGGAAATATCGTTATGCCTACTCAATCTGAACATTTGTGTGCTCCGACGGAAAACAATGATTAACCCCCCCTGTGTCACAATAGTTGTCGTACCTCTCAATAGAATGTACAGTAGTTAAAAAGAGAGAATGAGGTGGATCGACAATGGCTAGATATAGTAACGAACTTAAACAACAGATTATGCTACGGATGATGCCCCCTAATAATGAATCTGTAAGTCAGATTTCGAGAGATAGTGGGTTGGCAGAGGCCACATTGTATAAGTGGTAAAAGGAAGCACGAGCGAATGGTGTTGCTATGCCCGGTGGTGAAAAAGTAACTGAGAAATGGAGCACACGAGATAAGTTTTCCATTGTCATAGAGACAGCCACATTAAGTGAAATTGAGTTGTCTGAGTACTGTAGAACAAAAGGTCTCTTTGTAGAGCAAGTGGAAGCTTGGCGTGATGCTTGCATGCAAGCCAACGGAGGCGTTGCAGAACAAGCTACAAAACTACAAAAAGAACTACGTAACAAAGAACGTGAGATGAAGACACTAACCCGTGAATTAAAACGAAAAGATGCCGCATTAGCTGAAACGGCAGCCCTACTGGTGTTGCGAAAAAAGGCCCGAGCAATCTGGGGGGACCCCGAGGAAGACTAATTCCTGCCTCAGATCGTCAAGTCGCCATTACACTCATTGGGGAAGCTGTACAGCTGGAGCACGGGAGAGACTGGCATGTCGTGAGCTTGCTATTACCCAGCGAACCTTACAACGCTGGCGTAATGAACAATCTCCTTTCGAGGATCAACGCCCGCATGTTGTAAAGCGATCTCCATCTCATAAACTTAGTGAACCTGAAGTACAACAGATCCTTGAAGTCATTAACAAAACCGAATTCAAGAGTTTACCACCCAGTTAGATTGTTCCTAGACTCGCAGATCAAGGCATCTATCTCACCTCAGAATCTACCTTTTATCGTATTATGCATCAGCACAAGCAACAACATCATCGCGGACGTAGCCAGAAGCCTAGTATTACGTGGCTACCAGATCCAGGAAAGGGATATTCTTTTATCTCTATCTTATTCTCGATTTATTTAGCCGTAAAATCGTAGGTTGGGAGATTTGGGATGAAGAATCTTCTGAATATGCAAGTCAACTCATGCGGAGAACCGTGCTAAAAGAACAATGTGTTATTCGAAAAAGCCCCCTCATTTTGCATTCAGATAATGGCAGTCCAATGAAAGGTTCAACCTTGCTTGAAACCCTATACAGTCTTGGAATTACACCTTCTAGAAGCAGACCTCGAGTGAGCAACGATAATCCGTATGCTGAGTCTATTTTTAGAACGTGCAAGTATCGACCGGATTTCCCTGTGAAAGGTTTTCAAAGTAGAGATGAAGCACGCGAATGGACATTACGATTTGTCGATTGGTATAACACCACGCATCGCCATAGCGGACTGAAATTCTTGACTCCGAACCAAAGACATCAAGGTAATCTGAGAAGATTTTCGCAAAAAAAAAACAGGTCTATGAAGCAGCAAAAGCGAAGCATCCTAGTCGTTGGTCCAGAGAAATACGTGATTGGGATCTGAAGGAACAGGTATGGCTCAACCCCGAGAAAACAGTAGAAAACGAAGCTAATAAAAAACAATCCAACTAACTACATAAGTTCTATAGAATCGCGACAACTATCTTGACAACTACCAATTCATAAAAATTATGATAGCTGGTGAACCAATAAAAATAAAATGTTACAATCAAAATCTTTGGGTATCTCTAAATGGATATCAAACCAATTATTCTTATACGGAATTAGTAACTCTATGGATCTATTTAAATAAACAAATACTCAATGTATTGAAGAATGCAAGTGATGAACAAAATAATAAAAAGGCCATCTTAGAAGACAATAGAACGGTAACCTTAGAATGGTTAGCTGAGGATTATATTAATCATACGTTACATCACATTAACCAGATATTAGAAAGAGTCTTGTAGGGAAATCGAAGAAGACAGCAACAGCGTCTAACATTGCATTACCACAGCGGTCGCTACACTCCCTTGGTCACCAGGAGGAAGATTCATAGAAGTTAATTCAGGTGACACATCCAACCGGCTAAGTGGCAGAGCCACCCGGACCTGCGGTACCTAAGCCGTTCGGACGTCAGAAATGCGCAACGTTATACGACAGAACGGAGTGGAATAAATGCAATTAACAATAAATCTAACTGACGAAAGCACAAAATTCATAATAAACAATTTATACCCGTTATATTTGCATGATCTGTCCGAGATATGGGGATGGAAACCCAATAAATATGGAGTGTTTGAAAATGATGATACGTTGACATTGAATGAGCAAAACAAAGTTTTTGATATATGGTGGTCTAAACAATCAATCCTATTTCCATACCTTATAAGAGTAGATGAGATTCCAGCAGGATTCGCATTGGTGGCTTCACCACCATATACACCTCATGGTAGTGATTTTTACATAAATGAGTTTTTCATATTGCGGTCATACCGTGGTAGGGGCATAGCAGAAACAGCAGCAGTTAAAGTGCTTAATAATCATCAAGGTACTTGGGAATTGCAGACAAACCCGATAGAAGTCAATAAAAGAGCACAAACATTTTGGAGAAGGACAATTAATGATTATACTGATGGAAATTACCAGGAGGAGATTACTGAAACAAAGAATGATGGAAACAAGTTAATCTTTAGATTTAATAATTAGCAAACAATGTGCGTATTTCAAATTTCCGTCATATAACACCAGATTCCTAGTACGGGCATACGCAATTGATCTCCAAGGGGATTTCAGAGAAGTTGAATCAGGCGTTACATTCATCAGCTTAGTCTGACGACCCGTTCCCTTTGGTCACTTAAGCTGCTTGAACATCAGGATTGCCAACCGTTATACACCATAACTTCCAATAGATATATAAATATAGTTTGAAGGGGAATTCCAATGGAGGAATTGAAACATATAAAAGCAATCTTATTTGATTCTGGCCGTGTATTGAATCATCCTAGGTCAGGTCACTGGTTTATCTCACCTAAATTTTATAGTTATGTCAACAAAGAGAAATTTGAATTAATAGCACAAGATCAAATTGAAAGTGCATTTCATAAAGCATTACAATATATGGACGAAAATCCGTTGATATTATCTGAAACAGAAGAGTACAAACATTTCATTCAATTCTACGCAATCGTTTCTGAAGAATTGGCTTTACTTGAACTTAACAGAGAACAAATAGAAGGGTTAGCATATGATACTGTTTTTAACGATGATAAATTTAAGTTTTATCAAGATGTCTTTGAGGTAATACCAGAGCTTAACAACAATTATAAGTTAGGGGTAGTATCGGATACATGGCCGTCGTTAGAACGTGTGTTTAAGAATGTGGGATTGAGAAGCTGTTTTTCAACATTTATCATTTCTTCAGTTTTAGGTGTATTAAAGCCACATGAATTAATGTTTCAAACAGCACTAGCTGAATTAAATATCAAACCAAAAGAAGCTTTATTTATTGACGATAATATTAAAAATCTCGAAGGAGCTAGAAGACTAGGATTACATACTATGTGGTTATTAAGAGGTGAAGAAAATCCAACAGATGCAGGGCATATATTCATCAAGGATCTAAAGAGTTTGGTGAAAATATTGGATAAATAATTGTGTTAGTAATGGGCTTAAGAAAGTAATTAATTACATAGTTATCGACACCCGAGCGAGTCATACCTTCATACACATTCATTCCCATTCACATAAGCTAAGAGCTATATAAGTGGAATGGACGTCGTAGTCACAAAAACATTATCGAACATGCGAATTTAAGATTTCCTATATTAGATCGATAATATTTTAGAAGACTTACAAAAGGGAGAAATACAGTGAAGAAAATATTAAGTAGAACAGGTTCATCTATAGCATGTGCCATCCTGCTGATCGTGATAATTACTACTAGTGTTTGTTGGAATGAACTTGGAACTTTGTTTAAGGCAGGTAATTATGATAATGAGGATAATATGGTGGAAACCATAATGGACAAATCAGCGACTCCAGGGGTGGCTATCGTAGTATCAGAGCAGGGCAAGACAGAATATAAGAATTACGGATATGCAGATGTTAATAAGAAGAAGAGGGTAACTGAAGAGTCATTATTTGAGTTAGGATCGACTACAAAGGCATTTACGGCTTTAGCCGTTATTTTATTAGAAAATGAGGGCTACTTATCTCTTTCAGATTCTATTACAGAATATATTCCATCGTTTGAGCCAACCATGAAGGGTGAGAAAGTTAATATTACGATTCATCAGTTGTTAGCTCATACAAGTGGAATTCCATCGTGGAGTATTCGGTTAATTCCTGAAGGTACCACGGAGGATTTACTTGAAAAAACAATACATAATGTGTCAGACATTGCATTAGATACGTATCCTGGGACAGCATATCATTACGCTACAGTTAATTATGATGTTTTAGCGATGATTATTGAGAAAGTTACAGGTAAAAGTTATCAGGATTATGTAACTGAAAAGATACTGGTTCCATTAAAAATGTCAGACAGTTATTTTTCAACAGGTCAGGAAAAGGAATCTGATAAACTTACCAAAGGATATCGTGTATTTTTTGGAAGAAGCATAGAATATGA
Source organism: Paenibacillus sp. Y301 (assembly GCF_059445505.1). Taxonomy (NCBI): domain Bacteria; kingdom Bacillati; phylum Bacillota; class Bacilli; order Caryophanales; family Paenibacillaceae; genus Paenibacillus; species Paenibacillus sp. Y301. The sequence goes on from NZ_JCAIUL010000017.1 coordinate 29,192, forward strand.
TGCCCCTAGATATTATGGTAATATCGCAGCAGGATACTTGGTAACAAATTTAAAGGATTTAGAACGTTGGATTAATGCCCAAATGGGGATAGGCGGTATCCCAGAACATTTAGTGAAAGCGATACAACAATCTCATCAAGTCGACATCAAAACGGCGGGATACGAAGATGACAATCAATACTATTCATTCGGATGGAGTATGGATACTAAAAATAGAATTGTTAGTCATAATGGATCTAACCCTAATTACTCCTCACAGGTTCTTATTGATTTAGAAAAGCAGCAGGCCATATTTGTTCTGGCCAACTTGAATTCAACTGCGCCATCGCTAATTGCTAATAACATTTATGAGAACATGAATGGAATTCATATGAATAAATTTAATTATGATGATGTGTATCTATTAATTGATTTGGTATTTTCATTCTTAGTAATAATAGCCGTCGTTATTTTATGTGTCCAAGTAATTAAACTCGTTAGAGGAATACAACTACATATTAAAGATGAAAAGACGAGGTTCAGAAAAATGACAGGAGGTAGTATCGCACTAATCTTAAGAATTATGCTTTTAGTATTGGTAATTATATGGCCTTATCTATTAAACAATAATTATCTAATGTTAGGGACGTGGATGTCATATTCAGTATATATGTGGATAGGTCTTACTGCGATCAATTGTATTTTATCGATAATCATTAATATTAAAAAAGTAAGAATAATTAGAAAGTCGTAAAAGTGCTAGATTTAGAAGCTGCGAAAGATGAGTTAGATCTGATATTACTTTGGTCACTAGTGTGATGCAGCTTAGTGAAATTCCTAGCAGCGTTAATGCCTGTTGATGATAATAACGAGGAGACTATTAAGATGAAATTCAGTATTAGACCGATAGAAGATAAAGATACTAATTTTTTATGGGAAATGTTATATGAATCATTATTTGTCTCCGAAGGGCAAGAGCCATTCGAAAAAGGGATAATAAATGATCCCTTAATTTCAAAGTATGTTGATGGCTGGGGGAGAGATGGAGATATTGGATTTATTGCAATAAATAATGAGGGTAGGCCGGTTGGATCTATAACAGCTCGAATTTTTAATGAAAGTAACAAGGGCTTTGGATATATTGATAGTGATGTACCGGAGCTAGGAATGGCGCTTTTGCAAGAATACAGAAATAGAGGTATCGGAAGTGCATTATTAGAAGAGTTATTTAAAGAATGCTTTTCAAGGAGAATAAGAAGAATTTCACTAAGTGTGGATCCAGCCAACACAGCAGCTATGAAACTTTACAAACGATTTGGATTTAAAGAAATTGGGGAAGTGGGTACATCTATAACTATGGTTGCAGATTTGGTTGATTAGGATAGGAACAAGAGGATCTAGAACGTAGGTGAAATCGCCTTAAAGAATAATAGGAAGGGTGATAAACATTAATACAAAACATTTAGTAGTCATTTTGCTGCTCTTAGTTATTATTACTGGATGTAACAATAATACAGATTCAAATGTTTCGATTAACTCTATAAGACTTGACTGTCCAAAAACTACCAATGATGAATTATGCGAGAGTAAGTATTTAGATGATGCACAATCTATTAAGATATTTGAAGAAGCAATTAATATGGCGATAAAAATGGATGGTATCTTAGATTACGCTGCAGAATACAACATAATAATTACCTACTCTAACAACACAACAAAGAATTATCATTTGTCGCTAGGAACAGATAGATTGATGAATGGATTATTAGTAGAACAATCAAATTCAAGCCAGGGATACGAAATTCCAATGAAATATGCAAATCAATTAAGAGATGTATTAAAAAAGTAGGCACCTGATAGTAACTTAGGCGATTTATTCGAAAATCAACAAAATACAAGGGGGGTTGGTCAAGTAGGTATGAAAATACATATAATAGGTGGGTCTGGAAGTGGCAAGTCCTATATAAGTAAGAAATTAGCTCAACAGTTGAACATTCCTCATTATGATTTAGATGATATATTTTGGGACAATGCATCGAATCGTTACGGAGTGAAAAACTCAGAGGAAATACGAAATCAACGATTTCAAGAAATATTAGAACATGATTCATGGATTATCGAGGGAGTATATCTGGGGTGGATCAAATCCAGTATAGAAAGTGCTGACAAGGTATTTATATTAAGGCCAAGAATAGCTATTCAACATAAACGCGTTATTACGAGATTTTTCAAGAGGAAGCTAGGGATTGAACAAAGTAAAAAGAAGGAAACGCTTAATAGTCTAATAGAGCTATTGAAATGGAATAAAGAATATAACGACAAGAAACTTATTAGCTTCATCAATTCACTAGATCAATATAAACACAAAGTGATAGAAGTAAGAGATAATAAAGTTATATTGAAAATATTTGAGGAAAACTCAAGAAGGTAAATTAGTTTTGATAACTAACCATTCTACATCGTTGATTTCGCTCCTCAGTCGCCAAAAAATAAATCAAAATTACATAGGAACGCTTGTACGCATTCGGAAGTGAAGGTGAAATATAAATACAATGAATCTTGGGTGGGCATGGTTTCTCTTCGAAAGGAGGTGAAGCCATGGAAGTAAAAGATGCAATAACGATTATGTTCCTATTTGGGATGTTTATCCTTGCTCTTTTATCATACATTAATAATAACAACAAGAAAAAGTAAAAACCCACCCATAGATTAAATGACTAAGGTGGGTTTTGATTCCTGTATGACTTAGAAGGGAATAAACCATCCAAGCCAATTGTACTGACCAAGTGTACCAGCACTTGGTCTTTACTAAATATATAATAACACACTTAAAAACTTGTATCCAAAAAAAATGAAATAAAGTTAAATATAGTATTAAAGAGCGGTAGGACCCATGTGACACATTCAACCGAGTTCAACCGAGTCAGTCTGATGACCCGTTCCCTATGGTCACTTAAGCTGCTAGGACGTCAGAAATGGGTACGTTGTGTGAAACATCATGAAAACTTATAAACCTAAAACAATAATGCAAATAATTATTAAATGAGGGATAAAAAATGTATTTAAATGAACTATTCAATCACAAACCAACCAAAGAGTGGAATGTAAGGATGATAGAGAATTATCACGACAAAGTACAAGATTCATGGTTTTTGCTTTTGTTGGGGGAATCACATGTGGTGGCATTGCAGATATAACGCATTCGATTTTGTTAACATGTTTGATACATATTGAATTTAATTTTTTTGCTTTCTACTTCGCTAGAAAGTCCTTGAGAGCTAATTCTTAGTGTGTCGGAATCGGGAAAGTTAAAACTTCACCTAACAGAGGATGCCTGCTGCGTCGCTAACATTCCTTTGGTGCCAAGAGGAAACTCTAAGAAGTGATTTTAGGCGACACATCAACCAGCTAAGGCTGACGGCCCAGACCTACAATCGTTAAGCCCGATGTCAGGAATTCGTAATGTTATATGGAATAGTCTATACATGTTAGTCCGGGAGAGAATGGGTTTGTTAATAGCCTATATACTGCTAGTGAAGACGCATTTCGTGAGATGATTTTGAGATACTATGATATGGCAAGAGGAATAAACCTAGAATCCCATTTAGTCCCTCAAACTATTTTCTGGTTATATATAGATGGTTATCCTTGTGGGTACGGAAAACTACGTCATTTTCTAAACGATAAATTACTAGAACATGGTGGACATATTGGTTATGTTATTCGGCCTTCATGCCGAAATAAGGGGTTCGGAAAGATAATGTTACGTGAATTATTGGGAAGAGCACGTGAAATAAATATTGAGAATGTATTACTAACATGTGATGAAATCAACATGCCCTCTAGAAGAATTATTGAGACAAACAAAGGTATATTAACTGAGTTAAATGAAGGGGTTTGTAAGTACTGGATAAAGACTACACCATAGGTCTAATCGAAGTAGAGACGACATTATCTAACATCACGTTACCACCACAGAGGTCGTTATGCATCCTTGATTACTAAGAGGAATTTCGTAGAAGTTGATTTCAGGAGACACATCCGACCTGTAAAGTGACAGAATCTTCAGGACCTTCGGTTCTTAAGCTGCGGCTGTCTGGATGTCGGTGAAGTGCGAACGTTATCCGAAATCATTGAACTATTGAAGGAGAGGTGAACAAGATCAAAAGAAGTAAAGTTATTTTTTATTTAACCATAGCTTTGTTTGTAATAGTCTTTATCTCATTTTCAATAATAAATAAGGTTCAAGAAGATCAGAGAGATATTCTATACATATATACTGATCAAAGAATCGATGTGAAAGAAAACGCAAATTATGAGCAATTATTTGGAGTTGAAGAAGCAAATAGAAGATTTAAATTCATAATATTAAATGGAATTGATAAACGATTTTCGATACAAAAGTATCCTACATTTATAATAGTTGATTGGGAATATAAGAATATTAAGTTCGTGACAAATCAGAGCAAGGGAATTAATGATTATAAATAAATAGTTGCTGATAAAATTGAAAGAGAATCTCTATCGGCTAAGTTTGACGTTTTGAAAGACGCAACGTTATATGAAATCACTGCAAATATACATAATTATAAAAAGGGTGAAAACATAAAGTCCTCTAAAAAATTGAATGATATAAATTAGTTTGCTGTAGGAGGAAGGGAATAAGCTGTTTGAAGGATTTAGCTTTGAACCTGGGAGAATAACATATGATTCTTACACATATAGTCCGACGGATCTAACAGATCTAGAATGGATAAATGAGGACCTATTCCAGGTCGAATACCCAAATAACTATTTATTGGATGTTGGTTGGTATGGGAATTATGACAAAGGAATTTTTGTGATATATATTATTAAGGATTGTAACTGGGAAGTGCCTATTTTAAAAACAGAATATAAAAACGTAAATGAATTATATGAAGGAATGCAAAAATGTATAGTTACAGTTAAAGAACTAATTGCTATGAAACCAATGAAGTAGAAGAATCGAAGACGGCAGTAACAACATCACATTGGACTCCTACGACGTTGACATTCTCGATCGCCAAAAAGGGGTTTTAAGAAGAAAATTTAGGCGACATATATAACCAACGAAGTTTTGGACGAACCGTTCCCTTATGTTTGTTAAGCTGATTGAATGCCAAAGTTATCGAATTTGACCAAACCAATATTATTAAAACTAAGGTGAAAGACGTAAATACTCAACCTTATCGGAAAGCCTTGTAATCATCTGAATAACAAATTTAATTCAAGAAATCAGAGGGGGAAAGTCATGGAGGGGAATAAAATACAAGCTGTGTTTATCGATCGGGATGGAACAATTGGAGGCACTGATGAAATACTTTATCCAGGATCATTTGAATTGTTTAAGTATACTTGTGAAGCTTTAAATAGGCTGAAAAAAGAAGGGTATAAATTATTTGGTTTTACAAATCAACCGGGAATTTCAAGAGGGGAAGCTACAGAGGAATCCATTAGAAACGAAATGATAGATTTTGGTTTTGACGAAGTATACATTTGCCCACATCAACATACTGAAGGATGTAACTGTCGTAAACCAAATCCAGGGATGCTATTCAAAGCAGCGGAAGATAATAAGCTAGATTTAACTAGATGTATTGTAATCGGAGATAGATGGTCAGATATTTTAGCCGGATATAATGCTGGGTGTATGAAGGTTTTAGTATTAACAGGTGCAGGGAATGAGGCATTAAATAAATATAGACATAAATGGTCACATACAGAAGTCGATTATATTGCGAGGGATTTCGAGGATGCGGTAAACTACATAGTAAATTTAGTGAGTGATATCGATGAAAACAGGGGTATCCGATAAGACGAAGAAAATCATCGCAAAGAAATAACGAAAGAAGAAGGTGTACATATGAATAATTTAACCAGAGTAAGTGTAGCAACTGAAGAAGATGCTGATCAGATAAGAAATTTAATGATCATGATAGAAGAGGATGAGGCTTCTAAGTGGTATTCTAACGGTGAAAGGCCTCATATTCCAGGATTTGATTCGCTTGATATGCAGAAATACCATGCACGATACGGAATGTACTATAAAATAATAAATAGGAATATTTTAGTGGGTATTATTCTGATTTCAACATCAGGAAGAGAGCACGCAAGAATTGACCGACTGTATATTCACCCGGAGTATCAAGGAAAACATATCGGTTCTGACGTCCTTGAGTTAATTGAAGAATCCAATCCTGAAATAAAAATATGGACATTGGATACAACACAAAAAAGTCCAAGGAATCATTACTTTTACGAAAAAAATGGGTATAAGTTGATTGCTGAAGATAAATATGAAAGATACTATCGTAAAGAAACTAACTGTACAGATTATGATCAGAGTAAATTTAGTATAAGTATAGATTTTTCTAAACATAATTTTAGAGGGTGTAATTTGCAGGATACTGATTATTACGACGTGAATTTAAATCATTCGTGTTTTTCAAATGCTAACATGGGAAATGTAAGATTGAGTAACGTTAATCTATCAAATTCTCATATAACAAATACAAACATGAGTAACTCAATACTGGGTGATTCAAACCTGAGTAATGTTGAAATATGCCATGTTTCATTAGGAGGAGCTTATTTGCACGATACCCACTTATCAGTTGATGGAGAAAGGAGGCCTATTTTACTTGAACGATGCGAGATGATAGGTAGTAAAATGATTGATTCTAACCTTTCAAATCTTACTATTCAAAACTGCAATATAGAGGGTATGAAGATTGATGGGATCTTAGTCACTGATTTATTGAAATCATACAACAATTGTAAGCTACGGGCTTAGTATTGAGAGACTCAAAAGAATGAAAGATCATTAAGAAGGGAAGTGACATAAAAGGAAAAATACATTGAGTTTAGGAGGTTATCATGTGAAGAAGGTTATTTTGTTATTTATGGTACTCATTAGTTTCATCGGATTGTTAACAGCGTCTAGTGAAAAGAATAATGATGCAATTATTACATTTTCACTTGATGCTAATGGGAATTACACAGGGTTTTCAAATCTTTCCAGTAATTATACCGTTGAAGATGCTGAAAAAGATGGATATTTTGTTAAACAAGATTTAGAAGTGATTGTAAACAATGAAGTATGGGATAACTTTGTTGAAACAGCAAGACAAGGCATGAATATTGGTATTCGAATGGTTAGTTTCTTTACAGAAACTAATAGTCTATATTTTAGTGATATTTTTTTCAATGACGGTTTCTACTATTTGTTTGATAGCAGCTCTGACAACCAACAAAAACAACCATTTTTGTATTTATTAGCATTAGAGGGGAGGTTTGGAGGACCATTAGTAGATAGTGAGGTTGTTATATTAACTAATGATAACGCTTTAACTTTCGATGTTGTTATGAAATCAATGTATTCCAGTAGCATGGATTACATCCAAAGTGTTTCCCCATATAAAATGATAAATTTTGTACGAAAACCGCTAAACTATAAATGAAATAGCATGTAATAACACATTTGAACTAACTGGTAGTAAACTGCAAATTAAAAAGCGAAGGATGAAGCCTAGTGACTCAGGAAGAAGTGTTAAAAGGTGGTAATGTTAATCACATTGTCCGCATAACGAATACTGTTCGCCGCCCCACGGGGTATTGGAGTCCATGTGTACATGAACTACTTAAACATTTGGAGAGAGAAGGATATGGAGGAGCACCAAGATTTCTTGGAATTGATGACTCTAATCGCGAAATATTGTCATTTATTTCTGGAGAAGTGTCAGGAAATGATTACCCTAATCTTGAACCCTACATGTGGTCGGACGAGACACTGGTGGGTTTGGCACGCCTTCTACGTCATTTTCATGATGTGACTAAAGGGTTCACTCTTGAGACGGAGGGTAGATGGCAACTTAGCTACTCTGATGATACCAGGTACGAAGTGATCTGTCATAATGACGCTGCATTGTATAATGTGATCTTTCATAAGGAGACACCTGTGGCGTTGATTGATTTTGACATGGCAGGACCTGGTCCTCGTATGTGGGATATTGCGTACTCTCTTTACACATCTGTTCCGCTTTCGAGTTTCGCACCTGATTATACTTCAGGATCTACGGTACCATACCAACCAGATTTACATGCCGAAGACCGCCGTCGTCGAATTCACTTGTTTTTTGAAGCATATGGAATTCCTGTTTCTAATGATCTGCAACAGTGGATTATTCAACGTTTGACTGTACTTTGTGATACGTTGAGTATTGGTGCTGCGGACGGAAATCCTGCCTTTCAAAAAATGGTTGATGAGGGACACTTGATGCACTATGAGCGCGAGATTCAATTTGTAACAGATTATTTCGAAGATTGGATATAGAATTGAATAATACTCGGATAATGGACGTTCCGAATAACCTAAACGATATGGGAAACTATTGTAAAAAAAAATTGGAGGTGGTCTCAATGAAAATATTAGACTACATCCCGGATCATGCTGAAGTTGGAGTTGGTTTAGAGCTACGTTTAAGAACAGGTCAATTTGTTTTCTTTTTACCAGGGACGAGGCATTTGAGAGATTAGTCAATCAATGAGATGTTTTATGCAGGAGTCGGAGGACACCTGGAACCGGGGGAAGACTTATTAGAATGTGGAAAGCGGGAGGTCCAAGAAGAAATTGGGCTGTCAATTGAATATGAAGGCAGTACAAGCACAGTATATATTGACTCAATCAAAAATATCCGATCAATCGAAGTTGACGATTCGATAAAGCCATTGGCAATATTCGAGATGATTCATCCCGAAGGCAGTCCCAAAGCAGGGGGACTAACGGTATTGATATTGAATCTATTATTTTTGAATATTATTAGTAATAAAAAGTTAGTAGGAGGAGAAAAAATGATTTATTTGAGTTGTACATATTTAATAGTAAAGGATATGGAAAAATCAATTTCATTTTATGAAACTCTATTAAGAGTAAAAGCACAGTCCAAGAATTTAAAAAGATGGGCTCAATTTAATTGCGGTAATAGTATAGCATTGTGGAATCCCGAATATGATCTGGAACTAATAAGAAATAACGAAGAATTGGATGAGCATTTCAATAAAGAATACTTATTATACAAGCATAACAATAAGACCGAGTATGGAAATAATGTAATTTTGAATTTTAACATGCCAGATTTACAGGTTGAATATGAACGTATAAGGTCTTTAAATATCGGAAATATAACTGATATTTTGTATATTAATATAGTCCAACCCTATTATTGTTTTATGCTTGAGGATCCGGATGGCAACCTACTTGAAATTACCGGAGAATACAAATGAAACTAGCTAAAAGTGTTTGATTAGATAATGTTTGAACTCAGGAATGCTAAACGTTAGTGAAATTTCCTAATTACATATATATTGGTTCAATCCAAAAACATTTGTTGAGATAACTGCATTTATTAAGGATAACCAACAAACATACAAGTGTTTAGTAATGACCAAAGAAAATGAAAATTAGATTTTAAATTAGAGACCTATGAACATTATGAATATAACGAAACAGAGACAAGAGCGTTAATCATTGAAGAGACCGAAGATGAAGATTACATAAGAAATATTGCACCTAAAATCAGAAAAGTAATTCAGAAACATAACGTTGGAATGAATATTCATTGAATGCTCATGAGAAGTTACCACGATTGCAACTATTGCCGGTAAGCTAGCCAATGAACGTCAGAAATGCGGTTAAATCATGTTTTAAGGATGATCCCATGAAAAAGAAACTAATATTAATCGAAGGTATACCAGGATCAGGTAAATCTACCTTTGCACGATTCTTATCTAATCAATTTGAAAGAAATGGATTCAAAACTAGAGTATATCTTGAAACTACATTTGAGCATGTAATTATCGAATCTACTGGTTATGAAGATTATTCTTTGTTTAGGGATTTACATTATGAAAGATGGGTAAAGTTTTTGGATGATTCACCTGACGAAGAAGTTATTGTGATGGAATCTGCCTTTATTCAAAGTCCAATTGTTCATTTGCTCCACAAAGATGTGGACAGAGAATTAATAAAATCATTGATACTTAAAGTAAGCAATCTATTGAGTAAAGAAGATTGTAGTTTAATTTATTTTTATCAGAAGGATATTTCGCTTGCTATTGACAAGATGATTAAGGGTCGTGGCGGAAAAGAGTATTTAGAACGAAAACATAATGAATATATAAGTGAGACTTACTTTAGAAATAGACAAGAACAAGGTTCAGAATCGCACATATCATTTTTTATGGAATATGCTGTTCTTGCCAATGAGATAGTTAGCAAGGTTGCTATTCCGACTGAGAAAATAGAGAATTCTGCTGCAGCTTATCATTTGTATCAAATACAAGTACTAGAGAAATATAATCTAACTTACTATCCAGATCCCGTCCTGAAACCAGCAATACTTAATAAATACTCGGGTCTATATCATAATAGGGTGATGGATTTAAAGATTTCAGTTGAGCTGATAGGTGATTGCTTATGGATTTTTGGAAATAAAAGAATGAAGCCAAAAAGTGAAGATCAATTTTATCTTGATGACATGAGCGTACTTGTAAATTTTATTAAGGATTCAACGAATGTCACGGGTCTATTAATAACGGAAAAGGATTTATATGCTAACAGGAATGATAATGGAACAATGTTTGATAAAATATCATACTGAACTTCTGCTAACAATATATTCACCCTATGGACCGGTTGGAGACATCGCTTGGTCCGCCTAGGGGCATTTAGAGAAGCTGAATCAGACGGAGATCCTGCACCGATAAACAGCGGCGCTTCCGCTCTTGTTTGGACTTAAGTCAGTGCGGGTTCATGAATAAGAGTATGTTGGACGATACAACTGAATTCATAAGAACATCTGTTAGATAGTAGCAGAGGAGATAGAATCAATGAAACTTATGAAGATGAATAGACTACTATGGATCTTTATCGGGTTTGGAATATTAGTAATTATTATTGGTTTTTTTATTGGACCTATGTCCCCATATCAAGATCCAACCCCAGAGTTTAAAAAAGATATATAACGAACAGGTTTATATGTCTCAATTGATCATGAATTGTGGATATATAATTACGGGAATAAGTTTAATTCTAATTTCAATAACAAAAGTTTTTACAATGAAAATTAAAAACTAAACAAGATAAGATCAAATTACAGGAGTATTGCAAGGCAGACAATCAACAACGTTCTAAGTGCGGAGGAGACCATGGATAATATCAAAGCCGTTATTTTTGATTTGGATAACACGATTCTTGATAGAACAAGTACATTTGGTAATTTTACGAATGTCCTGTTAAGCAATTACTTCGGACACCTAGAGTCAACGAAAGAGATATTCGATAGAATCATTCATCTCGATGAGGATGGGTACAAGGACAAGAATGATTTGTTTTCTGAACTTATTGATGAGTTGCCATGGAAAGTAAAGCCACAAAAGAAGGAATTAATGGATCTGTATAAGACGGAATATGTTAAGAGTGCTGTACTGATGAATCGAGCAAGAGAAGTTGTAGCTCACACTAGAATGAAATACAAAACAGGATTAATAACGAATGGAAAGAATTCAATACAATATGGAAAAATTGATCGATTAGGGATCAGGAATGAATTTGATTTAATAATAGTGTCTGAAGAAGCAGGAATAAAGAAACCAGATCCTAGAATATTTGAGATGGTGCTAGATAAGTTGCAATTTAAACCCGAAGAATGTATATATATCGGGGATCATCCTGTAAACGACATCGAAGGGGCAGCAAAGATTGGAATGAAAACGATATGGATAAAAGTGAATCAACCATGGAACGACGGAATATTAGCAAAGCCTTTATATTCAATTGATCATATAAGTGAGAAAGAGTGAACATCCAATAACACCTTTTTTGCGCTTCGTAATATTCGACACTCGGTCTGGCAGAGGGATTGGTAAGTAGTGGGAGTGTCCGGGTTTATTCCGCTACCTTGAAAGGTGAGATCTTAGTGAAAGCATTGAATGAAGAAATAACAGATTATTTCACATCGGTATTAAGATACACAATAAAGATACAAGAATTCGAAAACTGGTTGTATACAAATGAAGACATACTCGAAGGATTTTTAGGGAATGAAGCTTATTTTAATTTGGTGAATCTCAACTACAAATCAAAATTCATATATGATGATCTAGAGCCACTAATTATAAGCATTCTAGATTATAAGTCATATGAGGATTTTCGAATAAGAGATACGTTAAAAAGATTAGTTAGTTCTGAAGAAGAATTTATTGGTTCTTGCAGACAGATTTATAATGATTATTGTAATGGACACTATTACCTTAGGCGTATTGCATTAAAGTATATTGTAGATGATTATGACGGTCAGCTATTTGATCCAATAAAACGTAATGATTTCATAAAACAATATCGACAAGAATTTATTGAAGAGATTTTACGATTGCTTAGCTATTTTGAAGAAAACAAGATAGAGATTATTGGTGAAAATGAATATATCGATCTAAGAGATGAAGACGAAAAGATTGAAGAACGATATTGGAAGTGAGGAATAACTATATGCAAAAACTAATTGATGAAGCTGTAATTAAACTGGAAGAGAATTTACAACTACCTGAAAGAGTATTTAACATTGAAGACTTACCGTGGGTACCGTTCGATGATGGGACGTGCGGCTTTAAACCTTTAGAAGATCTGAATAAGGCCACTTATGCTGATTGAACGTCAGGTATGTCAAACCATTGATAAATTCTACAGGAGGAGAAATCATGAAAAGCTCTTTAATAGAAACTATTGGAGAAAGACTTTTTATCAAGAGAAGAGGACTATTTCCACGAGCTAATATTGTATTATACCATCCTGGACACTTTCCTGAATTGAATAAAGATATCTCCCTTTTGTATCTAGATGAAGGATTCGATGAGGTTTGGATACCAGATTTACATAATAATTTTTTGAACGAAAGTGAATACACATACCATAAAACAATACTAGTGTCTCAGGGTATCCCGGAGAACAGAATTAAACCAATAAAAGCACAACGAAATAATGTGGAGGGAGTAATTAGTCAGGCCTTCGGAGAAATAAATAGTAAGAATGAGAATAAAAATGTGTTATTAGCTGGAAAATCCTTTTTTGTATTGAGGTTTTTTACATTGGCATGTTTATACTCAAACGAAGAGATTAATATCGACATTTTACCCCTTGAGGATAGCAGAGGAATCAATATGAGTGACTGGAATAAATCAGAAAAGGGAAGAGATCGAGTAATAAGTGAGATACGGAAGATTTCATAAATATTAGAAAGACATAATGAGATTTTAGCAGATACAACAATGTCGTAGCAATTCGGATAACAATACACTTCTGCATCCAGCTAAGTCTGCCGACCCGTGTTTTTAGGTAACTTGAGTCACTTGTTTCAAAGCCCTCTTTGCTAAAATAATTTCAGGATGGAGTGCCACAGTAACGGTAAGTGAAGGGAAGGGAAGAAAACGAGATGAAGGTGCATTGGAAAGCGAGGTAATTATTATTAAGGACATAGAGGAACGTAATGAGATCGATGAACTTTGGGATCCAGAAGAAACTGATTTAAAAGAATTAAAAGTTCGAACATGGAAGATATTTTTTAAAGTGATAGGTATTGTATGTTGCATTCTGATACTTGGAGTTGGATTGATTATATATGGGACGTTTAAGTTGTTTGGCACTGCATGCGGCAATGAAATAATAAGCGAAATTCCTCAACCAAAAGGTACATATAAAGCCGTTGTATTTATTAGGGATTGTGGTGCAACAACTCGTAAAAGCAATCAGGTTTCAATCGTTAGAAGTGGACGTAATATTAATGACTCGGATACTGGCAATGTATTTGTTACATATGAACCGGTAAGTATACAATGGTCCCAAAAAAATAGCTTAGTTATTGATTATACTGTAGGACAAGTATTTAAGCAGAAAAGAACATTTAAAGGAATTAGAATTAACTATGAATAATAAGATCATGAGCGCAAATCCGCGATGGCTATAACATCTGATAACACAACATACATATGCTCTTGATCGCTTTGAAGATTTTCAAGGAGATTATTTATGCTATACATTTAACGAGTATTTACGGATCACTAGTGAGGTGACTTATTTGGGTAACATTAAAAGATACATTGTTCTAACCCTATTATTTATGATATTGGCTACATATCTATTATTTCAAAATATCGATCAAAACCATTCATTGAATCTCATAACAGAAGAGAATAAACGGATTAATCGTGAATTAGAAACGCTGAAGAATAGCACCGAAAATTTAATGGTGTTTAATCCCGAGGGTGCATTTGGTCCGGAGAATAAAACGGACAATGCCCTTGAGACTGAATTTTATGATTTCAAGAGAACTATTCAAACTTTGCTCTTAGCCAAAATGGAAAAATCCAAATAGTAAATCAAGAAGAACGTGAGAGGGCTATATCATCTCTAAATGATGGTGATATCGAATTAGTTGAATATAAAGACCTCTTCGGAAGCCAAGGTTCAATACTATTACCAGCTAATACTGTAATTAATACTTTTGAAGATGGTATTGAATATGAAATATCAGGATTGGAAAATGTTCGTATCGTTTTTTCTGGAAGGGTTCATAAAGACACTAAGTTCTTTGAGGCAAGATCATATTTAAATATTGCTCAATTTCAAGATAAAAATATTGAAATTGACAAGCGCAAAGAAATCTACTTTGAACCAGCGTTCATGAAGTACCAGGATTATTTATGCTTGAATACTCTTTTTGAGGGCCTATCAAGAGGAGAAGTAATGGTTCAAGGTATTTTTTTTATAGAAATAAATAAAGAAGTAATAGGGGTAACTATACAACGACCTTTAAATATCGATAAAAGAAACTTAGAATCAATAGAGCTATTATTAAAAACATTGAATCCTCTATGACACAACAAACATTCTGCACGTCGCTCACAGACTCTCCTTGGTTCCATGACGTGAAATTTAGGATAGTAATAATAAAACCAAAAGCCATGTAAGACAAATGAAGATCAAAAGAGGGACGTGAAGATCTTGAATTACATAAGACAAATAAGAGAGTTAGTAGGAACACAACCTATAATTATGGCAGGAGCATGCGTGATTCTTATAGACGCAGAAGGTCGATTATTATTACAACAAAGAACTGATAATGGTTTATGGGGATTACCGGGAGGTTCAATGGAACCTGGGGAAGAGATCAAAGAAGTTGCACGAAGGGAACTGTTTGAAGAGGTAGGATTAGATGCTAAAGAATTAGAATTTTTTGAACTGTTTTCAGGAATGGATCAATATTACCGATACCCAAATGGAGATGAAGTATATAACGTGGTTGCTGCTTATATATGTAAAGATTACAGTGGATTCATTAGAGGCGATGGAGATGAGGTGAAGGATATTCAATTTTTCGAGTTAGATAAGATACCAGCTCAAATAAGTCCTCCAGACCTACCGATCATAATGAAATATTTAAATGAATTAAGGGGATAAAATCAATTCTTTTGGAGAATCGAGAATGCCATGCATTAAAACATAATGAAAAATATTTAGATGAAGAATTAATGGTATTACATTTAGATTCTAAGTAATTAACATTAGAGGGGAGATTTTATCATGATCATTCGTACTGAGACTGTACAGGACTTCGAAGAAGTATTTAAATTGAATTACCTAGCCTTCGGAAATAGAGAAGATGAATCAATATTAATTGAGAGGATTAGAGAATCTGAAGAGTTTGTACCAGAGTTAAGCATAGTGGCAGAGATGGACAACGAAATTGTGGGGCACTTGTTATTGAGTAAAGCCATAGTAGAAGACCACAAGAAGGTATCTACAGTTATTGTCCTGGCTCCCATAGCGGTTAAACCTAATCGTCAAAAACAAGGAATAGGAAGTGAATTAATCGAGGAAGGAATAAGACGATGTAAAGCCTTAGGATATAGCATCATTTTGTTAATAGGACATCCTAGTTACTATCCAAGACTGGGGTTTAAGCCAGCAAGAAAGTATGGATTAGAATTGAAACAATTCGAAGTGCCTGATGAAGTATTCATGGTATACGAAGTGGAAGATGGAAAACTTCATGAAATAAAAGGGGAACTAAAATACCCGAAAGCTTTTTTCTAGCAAAATCAAAGTTCAAAGTTGGCATTAACATCACCTAACGTTTTATTCACACATCTAGGGATAAGCCTCCCGTCGTGATCATGGTAACGTTAGGTGAAATAATGGAGAAAAAGGGTTTAGAACAAGTATAACTTTTTAAATAGACTATAACGCTTTTACAGGTATACATATCTCGCAATAATTGTGATTCAACATATCACCAATGTATCTTTCGAATATGGGTTTGTTGTCTATTTGATATCCACTTTTAGATAGCGCTGGAAAAATATCAACCCATGCTTTTTGAATATCTTCGGCGGTATGTTTCACTTCATAGGTTACATAATTTCCACCAGCGAATTCAGTTTCGGAAATGTTGTTATCCGTTTTATTTATGTGATAATCGTCTGAAATAACAATACAAGCATCATAACGACAGTTTTCAGGAAGTGTTGTTTCAGGATTATCTTGTGCTATTCCAAGTAGTATTGATGATACATTCAGTAACTTATTTTCTTTAGCCCACTTCTTTAATGCTTCCATGGCATGAATGTTCTTAGGACCATATGGACCTACTTGCCGCACAAATACAATGCGAGTTTTTGGCATGATTTCAAATCTAATAGTCATCTTTTTATTTCCTTTCTGGATTATATTGGGTACACAACGAATGCTAACATGATATAAAAATATTTACATAAGTTTTTTCGAATACCAAGTGGAGTTACAGAAAAGTGGGAGGAAACTCTGATGTTAAATTGAATGTTTAATGGAGGTACAGACATAGAAGTCTATCTATCAATCTATTTCAGTTTTATATTGCTGACATATGTGAAATTCAGCTAAATTGTCATTAAACCACTTGATCCCACCAAAATTAATAATAAAAATGAGGCTAAATATGATAGAAGAATGGAAATCTATAAACACACAAGAAGACATAGATAGATTAATGAATGACTTTGGAGGGTTTCATGATGCGTGTTTAAAAGAACTGTATATGTGGACTGACCATTATGTGGATTCCAATCTGTCTATGAGCGTTAGTGACAAATTAGATCATCGAATAAGAGTATTATTCCAAAGACAGTGGGAAAATCCCTCAGCAATAGAAGTGTTATTTGAAGAAGTAATTAAATTAAGTATAGAACCGAGCAATGAAAATTATGATTCCATTATCTATGGGGGAACATTCCTCTTTAAGGATGGAGTGTATTACTGGGCAGATGATCAGAACTGGAGTCCAGAAGAAAAAAAGAATTATGAAGTGAACTGGATTGCAGCGAGGAAGGTGAGTTGGCGAGAAGTCAGTCAGTGGATGGACGAAGAGCAAAGGTACGGAATTACGAAATGACTTGATTTGTATCTCGAAATTGCGGTTCTTAAGCCAATTGAAAGTCAGGAATGTCAAACGTTATGTGATAGACTGACAAAATCTAATAAAGGGAGTGGAATTATTGAAAGCACCTACCTACATGATGCGTTTTTAGATTCAAACGTCAAAGGGATATTATCTACTCTAGGTGGCTATAACTGCAATCAATTATTAAGATATATCGACTATCCAATAATTAAGTCTAATCCAAAAAGATTTTGTGGTTATTCTGATATAACTGCGTTAAGTAATGTGATCTATACAAAGACAGGATTAATCACCTATTCAGGTCCTCACTTCTCTACCTTCGGTATGCTTAATGGTAATGAGTTTACAATAGAATATTTTAAAATAATGATGATGTGGGAAGAGCCGATTAATATTATTCCTTCTAAACAATGGAGTGATGATTTATGGTTTTTAGATCAAAACAACCGTTCTTTCATTAAAAATGATGGACCTTATGTGATTAATGATGGAGAAGAAGCACCTCCTGAACCTTTTGATAGAGATTTGCAATCTATTATTCATCAAGCTATGTTTCAAGGAGTTAAAGGAATAGTAATAGGAAGATTTCAGAAATCGGCAAATATGACTAAAGAACTCCTTAGAAAGATAATTAAATCAAAGAAAGAATTAGATAAGATCCCAGTAATTGCAGATGTAGATTTTGGTCATACATCCCCATTAATTACATCTCCCATTGGAGGGCAAGTATCAATTAAAGCATACAATAAATCAGTAGAGATAAGAATAACTGAGTAGGTATATAAGATTTGAGCTATCTAAGGGGAAGTGACATCATGAATACGACTCCGTAGGTGGAATACCCTGAAAGATTATTTATCTAGGAGGATCCATGAAGCGAATATATCTTGTGAGACATTGTAAAGCTGTTGGGCAAGATGCTCAAGCAGTTCTAACAGATGAAGGAAAGCAACAAGCTGAGAATTTGGCTGACTTTTTTCAGAATAAGAATATTGAATATATCATTTCAAGCCCTTTCATTAGAACAATTAACACTATTCAACCATTAAGTATGTCAATTAAACTGAAAATAAATATTGAAGTTCGATTACAAGAACGGATTCTGAGTACATCACATTTAGAGCATTGGATGGAACTTCTTGAAAGAACTTATACAGATTATGATTTGAAGTTTGAGGGTGGAGAGTCTTCCAATGAAGCGCTAAATAGAGGAATGAAAGTGATTCAAGAAATGGTTGCAAGACCTGAAGATACCATTGTGATCGTGACTCATGGAGCTCTGATGTCTTTAATCATAAAACAATATAATAAGGAATTTGGGTTTGAAGATTGGAAATCCCTATCTAACCCAGATATATATAAAATAGAAATACATAATAATAAATCAACCATAGAGCGGATTTGGAGGTGACTCAGGAAGAGGAAACATTTGATCTATAACATGATATAAAGGAAGTTGTTCAAATGATAAGAAAAATGACTCAATCAAATAAACATGATTATAACAAACCCAATGATGATTTTACTGTTAGCGGAAGAATTATCCCCAAGTATGAAGATGGAATATGGTCATATCAAGAAGAGATATTTGATGAACAATATATTAAACAATATGACATGGAGAGCATTGATAACAGTTATATTGATGATAAGAAATAAAGCTGTTTACTTGTATTATGAAAAAGGTGAATGTACCGGTCAGATAAGACTTCGTGAACATTGGAACGGGTTTGCTTTTATCGAGGAAATTTCAGTTGCTAAAGGGAGAAGAAATAAAGGGATAGGGACTGCCTTAGTAAATAGGGCTTTAGAGTGGGCAAAACAAAATGATTTAATCGGTCTAATGCTTGAGACGCAGGATGTTAATCTATTTGCCTGTCGTTTTTATGCCAAGAATAACTTCATGATTGGTGCCGTTGACAGTATGTTATATTCGAAATTTCCAACAGCACACGAAAAAGCAATATTTTGGTATAAAAAGTTATAAAGAATTAATAATTGTTAAATGGATTTTCTAACAAGGCAAAGGCAGCGCATAACAGCGTAATTACACATGGCGGACTTTTACATAAGATTGTTGATAGTTATCAATTTCCAAGAACAGGGGGATTCTTAGTAAATGAGTATTGAATTTAAAAAAGTGAGCGAATTCAATCGCGGGATATTTATTGAATTATTGAAAGATTCGTATTCCTTTGACTGTAAATATGAACAAGCATGCAAATCTAAATGGCAAGAGAATGACGATTTCTTCTTCGACAATTTACAAATCGCAGACAAATACTGCTTTGTAACAACACTAAACGGTGAAGCGATTGGATTCGTTGCATGGGACCCAAGAAATATGCCTGAGTATGCGGAGATCGGTGATAATTGCATTGTTTCGAAATACAAAGGAAATGGATATGGTAAATTACAGCTTCGAGAAGCAATTCATAGAATCACACACAATGATGTGGAAAAAATAATAGTAACTACGAATGATGATCTAATCCCCGCTCAGCGGATGTATGAAAGTGTTGGATTTACCATATGTAAGACAAGGGGAAATCAAAATGTTGAACATATAGATTATGAAATTATCTTCTAAGCTTGAAAAAATGGGGGGGATAAATATGAAGAACCCATTCCCAGAAACAAAAGAAACTACAAGGTTGCGTGGAGGATATCCATTATATAAATTGAATCGATTCTAAACGATATTAAAGAGAGGACGGCACTACTAACATGGAAAGCATATCAGATGTAGTTAAATTGGAAGCTATAACATCCTTTCAATCGACAATTAGCAAATCCGAAAATAGTTTAGCTCAGATGGTTCAAAAAGGCGCAAGTACTACTTTAATAAAGAAACGGCTTAAAGCTTTTTACATTGGCTTAGCCATGTTAGAGAACGTTTGGAATCACGAACCTCATAATTATACCCAAGAAGATTTAGTAGGAGCTCGTATTACTCTTACTGGTTTATTCCCATCAATTAAAAACGCTTATGCAAAGTTAAAGGCAGGTAGTCCGCAAAGAACACTTTTAGAACGAAGAATACAAGCTTTGGAATTAGCTGTTCAGGCCATTGACGATCTTTTCAAAAGTACGACATAGTGATCACGGCATAGTTTTAGAAAATCATTAAAGTTAAGCGGATAGTTCAACTAAAGAAGTATTCTACCTATTAATTCCTCACCAGCGTTGTTAAACTTATTTAAATGACCTTTTATTCTATGAGAATTGGGGAGAGAAGTTATGCTAATTGTGAAGTATAGGGAATTGGCGGTAGAAGATTGTGAACTAATAAATGATATGAATCCATCACAGTATATTAAAAAAGCTTGGAGAGAAGTTAACAAAACACGCCAGTTAGTCGAAATTAATTATCAAGATCCTGATTGGGCTAATGGTTACGAACACCATTTTAATAGTCTGAAAGAAACGATCTTAAATGGTGGTGAAGCGGTAGGTGCTTTTGATAGCAATAACAAGTTAATAGGTTTTGCAACAATAAACCGAGAGGTCTTTGGTGAAAAGTATAATTATGTTGTATTAGATCAATTATTTATCACGTTAGAACATAGAAATAAAGGAATAGGAAAAGAGTTGTTTTTGATGATGGCAAAAATAGCGAAAGAGTGGCAAGCAGATAAAATATATATTTGTGCAGGTTCTGCCGAAGAGACAATTGCATTTTATTGTGCATTGGGTTGTAAAGAGGCGATAGAAATAAATATGAAATTATACGAAAACGACCCAAGGGATTTTCAATTAGAGTTTTCACTATAAGCTTTTGTTATCATTTCTAGATTTTGAGTGGGGGAGCATTTATGATCGCATTTAAGGAAATAGATCGAAATAATTTTTTTGAGGTCATTAAGCTGAAAGTAGCTGACGAACAAAGTGAGTTTGTAGCAAGTAATTTGTTTTCGCTCGCACAGGCTAAGGCATTTCCAGAGTGTGTTTGCTTGGCAATTTATAACGATGATGTTCTAACAGGATTTACGATGTATTGTATTGATGAAGAGGATCATGAATATTGGATCTATCGATTAATGATAGACACTAAACATCAGTCAAAAGGTTATGGCAAGTTAGCTATGGAGAAACTCATTGAAAGAATTAAAGAAGATATACAACATAGGGTCATATACATAAGCTTTGAACCAGAGAATGTGTGGGCGAAACAATTATATGAGAAATTAGGCTTTGAAGCAGATGGACGAGTAATCGATGGGGAAGTTGTTTATAAACTGGTGTATTAATCAGACAATAGCAAATAATTCAAGGAGGTTAAAAATCAGTTAGGAGGATACTCATGCATGAATCAATCGCAATTATTTCAGATATTCATAGTAATAGTATCGCATTAGAAGCTGTGCTAAAGGATATTTCGGCACGGGACATTCAATTCGTTGTGAATTTAGGAGATAGTTTGTTCGGTCCGATTGATCCATTAGGTACCGCAAAACAATTAATGGACAACAAAAATATAATAAATATTATGGGGAATTGTGATGAAATTCTTCTGAAAGAGGAAAGTAACTCGGCTACTTATAAATTTTTAAAACCAATACTAAATTATGAGATCAAGAACTGGATTAGTTCGTTTAAAAAAACATGGGTGTTTGAAGACCTTTTGTTTTGTCATGGAACTCCATTTTTAAATAACCAGTATTTGTTAGAAGAATTAAATGAAGATGGTGTTAGATATAAAAGTCTCGTGCATCTCTCAATAGAACTTGAGAAAGTTCCGCAGAATGTTATCTTTTGTGGACATAGTCACGTATTTAGAACTACTTATTTACCGAATGGTAAGTTCATTATAAATGCGGGTAGTGTGGGTTTGCCTGCCTATGATGATGAATTGCCATATCCACATGTGATGGAGTCAAATTCACCTTATGCAGATTATGTTATTGCCTACAAAACTGCGTCAAGAAAATGGAGTTTTGAACATGTAATGATTCACTATGATTGGGAAAAAGCTAGTTCAATTGCTGAAGCTAACGGACGACAAGATTATGCTGTGGCTATAAAGACTGGGAGAGCAATCAAAGTGTAAATATCCATTCCATGATTCAAGGAGGTCATTCATATATGCCCAATATCTCATTAATCATTCCAACAATTGAATTGAAAGAAGAATATACAGAATTTTTTAAAGACTGGAAAGACTCAAATGAAGCGATGGTCCCCTGGGTAATTAAAAAGGATCCTACTGAATTCGAAGAGATGCTCGATTTTCTTTTTAAGAATGAGGATGAAAAGTATATACCTGAGGGAAGGGTACCAAGTAGTACATTCTGGTTAGTCATTGATCACCGAAAAGTAGTAGGAGCAGTTAATATAAGACATGTTTTGACTGAAAAACTCTTTCATTGTGGTGGACATATTGGATATGGTATTCGCCCATCTGAAAGGCAAAAGGGTTATGCAACTAAGCTATTATCATTAGCATTGGAAAAGAGTAAAGAGCTGGGAATTAAAGATGCTCTTGTTGCTTGTGATGATCACAATCTTGCATCGAAGAAAACTATTCTAAAGAATGGCGGAGTGCAGGATAAGGATTTTGTTGAACAAGATGGGAATGTTGTGAATCGATTTTGGATAAAGGTTGAATAAAGATGTACACTTATCGCCATAGTAGCTGCCACTATATTAACTATATTTTTCGGACCCTATGGAATTTTGGTGCTGATTTCTATAACCTTTGGATTAATTCTAAGTACACACAATAGAACAAAAGAAATTCATTCCGATTTACAGATCATAAAAGCAAAGTTAGGAATTGAGGAGAAAGATGAATTCAATATGACGGATCAGGAGATTGAAGAAGAACTTGAGAAAGAGATGTTAATTGATGATAAAAAAAACTGAACTTAATTCCTGTTGCATAACTATCTTAGCATGTCTTTCTGTATAAACTCTGTCTACCCAGGAATAACCATCATAACGCGAAAAAAGAAGCACTCTCCTCGAGAGTGCTTCTTTAAGATCATGTTAGTAATTCCATATCCGATAGAGGATAACGGCTGCCTGCGCACGAGTGAGTGATTCTTTCGGCGTGATCTTGTCATTTATGCCATTTACAATACTGGCTTGGATAAGTGCTGATACGCTTTCTTTCGCATAATCGGCAACTTGATCTGCGTCCGAATACGCATCCAGTGAGCCCTTGGCCAATTCAATGCCTGCTGCCGCCATGGCCTTAGCCGCAAAAACCATCGCTTCCTGACGGGTAATACTGCCATGAGGATTAAATTGATTGTTGCCTGTTCCGGTGGCAATGCCCAGTTCTTTGGCGATTCTCACTTCGTTGTAGAAATAGTCTGTCGCTTTCACATCGCTGAACATCAGTCCCGCTTCTCCGGTGCTTTGGAGCTCCAATGCGTGTACAAGCATTGTGATGAAGTCAGTTTTTTTGATGGTTTCGGATGGTTTATACGAGCTGTTACCTACGCCCTTGATCACATCACGGGATGCCATCACTTCAATAGCATGCTTCGCCCAAGGAACGTTGCCAAGATCATTGAATGACTTAAGTACATAGGCAACGGCATATTTGCTGAAGTGTGTCGTGTGGAAACGGACTACGCCGTTAGCCGCATCATAACGCGAATTAGGTACCGCATATGCATGACCGTCTCCGTCGATATACCAGATCAGGATTTGATCCGGATTTGCCCGTTCTGTGGTAGTAGGTGCGTACGGTATAGCTATCGTAACCGGAGCATTCGGATTGTTCCAGGTAATCATATTGCCGTCAACAAGGACGTTCAATTGAATCACCGGGCGATTGCCGATTTGCTCGCGGACTGCGGTGTCTAGCTCATCCACATTGGCCGAAGCGATACTGATCGTGATATTCTTCCCGTCCATCCCAGCAAGGGTTGAAAACATATTGCTCGGTATGTCAATTGTGCCTTGCGGCGTCTTCAGCGTTAATACAAATGCTTCATTGCGGTTCAGGCTTGATGCTGGGAATTCGACAGCACTGGAGACATTGCCTTCTTGCGCTTTGACCTCGATGACAATTTGCTTCTTGCCGTTTGGTCCTATTAATGCTTTTTCAAATTCTTGATTCAGGTAGTCAGCAGTCACTTTAACTTTCGATTGCCCGTCCTTCACTGTCAATATAGGCTTGTTGTCAGGAGCAGGAGCAGTAGGGGCAGGGACAGGGACGTAAGGTGAAGGATCTGATAGAGATGAACTATCAGGTTTTCCGGTAAGTGTAAGAATACCGAATACGGAGGGATCCTGCCATCCTGCTCCAGTCAGGTCGTTCCAGATCGCTGCGCTTTGGCGAGCACCGTCACTAGCATCATTGACTTGTGCATCAAACCCGATCTTTGTATTGTTGACTGGATCAATCGTCTTGAATGGAATCTTCAGTTCGACCCTATAATAGGTATCTCCTGTAACGGTGAAGGATTTGAATCCTTCTTCAGCACTTCCAGGGTTAAATGTTGCAATGTTCTTAAAGTTGACTCTGTACTGGGCATCATCAGCTTGGTAAGATGTTGATTTGGCGTTATTCTCGTCTAAGAAGACTTCGACAGAATCCTGTTCGTGCGCTGCACTAGCTGTGTCATCCAGTTCGGTATCATTCGTTTCGATCAGGACATATAGGTTATCTTCATCCCAGAGTGCTTTAGCTACTCCTGTTGCGCCATTATGTGCCGATTGATAACGATTGAGCGGTAGTAATGGCGCCTTACTCCACACGTCATCTTCCGTCCCATCCATGACAGGCTTACCGTAAACAGCGGTGGATTGGAGGATGTCTTTCTCCACGGGAGGGTTCTCTTCGATATATTTGTCCGGATCAATTACTGCGTAATAAGCTGGTTTGGCTTGGTATCGACTATCGAATATGAGGGGGCTGTTCTCATTTCTCCAGCTCGTGCCGTCATCAACACCCCAGAAAGTAACTCGCGTGATAGTCTCTTTATAATTTTTATATATTTGGAACAACTCTGCATACAAATAGGCTTGTGCTTTCATTTGTTCTTCAGTCTGAGCACCGTTGCTTCCGGCCGTAACATCGAGTTCTGTTACACCGACTTTTACACCGATATCTCTGAATCGCTCGATAGACGCTCTCACATTATCCGGATTAGTATTCAAGTTATAGTGGGATTGCATGCCAATGCCATCGATCAGCTTCTTGCCAGTCTCAATGAAGTATTTGTCGTTAAGTTCTTTAACCATGCTGGCGATGGCTGTTGCTTTTGCTTGATTGTCATCATTGTAATCGTTGTAATAGAGATCAATATCCCATCCATTGTCGTCGATGGCTTCTCTAGCTGCCTTAAACGATTCATAGATGAAATCCGGTCCAATTGCACGAAGCCAGCCGGAATTCCGAAGCGTTGTTCGCCATTCGGTCGGGTTATTCAATAACGAATCTTCTACTGCTTCATTGACAACATCCCAAGAGATCACATCTTCACCATAATGTTCGACAACCGTCCGAATATGGTTCTTTAGGTTTGTTAGTGCTTCATTCCTAGGTAAAGGTTGACCATTATTTGTATGCAACCATTCTGGGGATTGCGAGTGCCATACTAACACGTGTCCATGAACCAGGAAATCATTATCCAGTGCATTTTTTACAAGTTCGTCCATATTCGTAAAATTAAAATCTCTGCCATTATAAGTGTAATCTGGTTTCATGTTATTCTCTGCGCTCATGAGTACATAATGTTTCTTTAGAAAATCCAGCTTTTCTTCATCATTAAAATCTCCCGGATTCATGATATTACCAATAGGGAAGTAATCCTTATACACCTCATGGATGGAAGTCAGTGAGTCATCCGGATTAGGGCCTGCTACAACTTGGTTATACGTTAACCTGAAATCATCGAGAAGGAAGGTTCTCGGCTCCTTATAGTCCTCCGCAATTTCAACATATGCGTTCAACACATCGTCTGGGGTTGTAGATTGTGTATATAATCCGGTTAACAGAACCCAGTTATCATCGGTAACCGTGCCATTCGGAGACACGTTGGAATAACTGCTTCCATTTTGAACGCTTATCCTAAGTTCTGTATCTGCTTGGCCCTCAGCCATCTTGACCCAAGCCGACAATCTGTATTGATGACCTTTCTGCAGCTTACCAGCTACACTTAATAATGCGCCGTCATATTGTGCGCTTCCAGTCGTTTCTAGACTGTATTCGCCGTCTTCAGTATGATTATCAACTGAAGTTACTGCAATATTGCCCTCACCGCTTCTGCGCACCCAATCCCCAAGCTCTCCATCTTCAAAATCATGCAGCAAGTCGATTGGCGGAACCACCATTGTGATCGTAATATCGTCTAGGTAAAATTGAGCGGTAGCATCGTCGTTTTCAGCATAGAGTGTAAGCGAGGTGAAATCCTCCACTTTGAAATTCTGAATAGACTTTAATTCTACCCACTCTTGATCCGTTACTTCAGTTAGCGGTGTTACTTCCTTATAATCAGGTGTATCTCCATTTTGAACGATCATGGTGAGCTTAGTGCTGCTTGTCGGTTGATCTGCAACCAGTTTGGCGTGGCCTGTAATTTGATATTCGGCGTCCTTTAGAAGCAGGTCTGTCATTGAAATTTCCGTTCCATGCCAATTATCTGTGCGGTCGGTTACTTTAAGGCTGTGTGTGCCTGAGCGGAAGGCTTCGGTTGATGGAGTTGCTACACCAGCCCCACGATTACCCCATCCTTGTGTTGTACCTTCATCAAAATTATAGGTAGCGACCTGAATCGGTTCGAATTCACCAGATGTGGGGGGAGGAGTAGAGTCCTCCTCAGTCGTAATCAGGACATCTCCAATGTAGAAGGGAACCTCTGCTCCTGCTTCATTAGATCCAATGCGCAAAGTAGCATAAGTAGTTGCATTTGCAGTATAATCTGCGGATAGTGTGAACGTTTGGCCAGCTGTTAATGCTGAACTCGTAATCCAGTCACCGTATGCATTGGTTGATGCGTTCACCGGTTGAAGGGAAGCAACGGCAGCCTGGGGAACAACTACGTCACTATCCACATAACCTTTTATAGTAATTTTGTATGTAATTCCATTCTGCAAACGAATATCGGCAAAATCAAAGTCAAGACCATCCCAAGTTTCTTTCCTGTTGGTGAGGTGGAGAGCTCCGTCGTCCTCATTTCCATCAAACAATTTATTGACATGTTCAACGGTGGGACCCCCAGACTGTTTGGGTACATTTGTCGGATTTTTAAAGGTTTCATGATAAACCGTAGTCGACGTATCCGCCGCCACGGGTGCAACCCATCCTGCGGGAACGAGCAGCAGAATTGCAAGCAACACCGCAACTACCTTTTGCCACTTTAGCTTCATTATTCTTAAACCTCCTTCGAATATTTAAAGCGCTTTCACAAAAAAATCGAGTGCCAACCAACCCTCCTTCCTTTACTAATCATATCGTTTTACACGTAACCTTTTACTAGAAAAATCATAGATTATACTCTAAAAAATATATATCTGTAAATATAAGGAGAAAATGGATGGGTGTATTGCAAAACGCCCTCGACAAGAAGACAAATCCGCTGGGGAAGCTGATAGCAGGATAATATAAGATTCATCTAAAATTAAAGATCGAAATTCAGGAGTGCCAAACGTTATCAGAAAGCATTGCACTATGTTAAAATGAAAATAAAAAATACGTTAAAACTATCGAGGTGTACTTATGCTAGATGAATTCACTAAAAAGAGAATTAATAAGATAATGTCAGATTACATTGAAAAGAAAGTGCCAAAACACATTAGAAACCAAGTGAAACTTAATTATAAGTTCAGAGCTGATAGTGTTACTCTAATTGAAGAAAGAATAGGATTTAAGAGTGAGCAATGGGTACAATTACCGGTTGCTCAATTTCGATTAGAACAAAGCAAATGGAAAGTGTATTGGAGAGATAGCAAGAGTAAATGGCATTTTGTTGAAGATATTACACCGGAGGAGGACTTTGAAAAACAATTGAAAACCGTTGATAACGATGATTTAGGAATGTTCTGGGGGTAAGTAGAGGTGTAAATAAGTACATCATTTCGAGAAGAAGAACAAATTGAATATATCTCTTTAATACATAAGATAAGGAAAGAACAAAGAATATTATTGGGATTGATCATTTTAACCGATTATGCAAGCAATTCAAGATAACTTGGTCCGAACCATACACCCCTAACAGATGGATCCATTCCCCTGAGATAAGAGCTATCTGAGGAGAACGGACGTCTCGTTAGTTCAGTAATGTATGGCTTTAATCATGATGAGGAATATCTAATCATCATCATTTTCTTGTTCAATTTTTAAAATCTTACCATTTTTCGCAAGCAACTCTACTTCAAAAATCTCGCCTTGTGATGTCATAATGAAAACTTCATAAACTAAAACACCATTTTCTAAATCCATATCTACATGCATAACTCTTCCAGGTACATGTTGTAGGGCTATTTCTTGTGCTTGTTGCATTGTAATCCTATGTCTATTCATAGGGGTTGGGTTATTGTAATAAGTATTCCCATACATTGAGAACATCCTCCTTATAAAAAAATCAGCTCATTTATCCATATGTATTAGGCAAATTATTGGTGCGTTCTCATTCAGTTAGTTTGGATATAATCCATGTATTTTTGAATTTAGTAAATGCGGATAACAACGTATAGAGAAAATAAGATAGGATTAGGAGAATGAACATGATCCAAATTTTCGATATTAGGGAAAAGTCAGAGTTAGTACAGGACGCGATAGATTACTTTTGGAATCAATGGGGCTCAGATTCGAATGTTAAATTCTATCAAGATTGTATTGAACGATCATCAGAGACACAGAGTGATCTACCTAGATTTTATATAGCAATGGAAGACAATAAGATCATAGGGTCATATGCGCTATTGAGGAGCGATTTGAATAGTCGACAAGACCTTTTCCCTTGGTTTGCTTGCCTCTATATTGAACCAGATTATAGGGGGAAGAACATAGGCACACAACTTCAGAATCATGCAATAACCCAAGTAGGACTGAAAGGATATGAAAGACTGTATTTATGTACAGAATTAAATAATTATTATGAGAAAAACAACTGGAATTATATAGGTAAAGGATATTCAATACATGGTGATGAAACAAGGATATATGAATATCAACTAAGGCATTAAGAGGGGGGGTCATATCTTTTAAATTCAATGGCTTACATGGAAGGGGAAGTGAATAATGACCACATGGGTTACTCATTTTAGAATTGCAGAAGAATTGATAAAGAGGGGTCTCCCGGTATCTGAATTGGATTTTCCAGTTGGTAATATTGGCCCGGATTGTGGGTTAGTCAACGAAGATGGAAAGTTTACTCCTCCAAAACGTGTTACACACTTTATGGACGGACGTGAAATTCAAGCGGAGTTGTTCTTCCAACAGTATAGATTAAATAATCTAGATATTACTACTCCAAAAGGATCTTATTATTTAGGATATTATGTTCATCTTATGACAGATGTAGAATGGATCAAGTTGACCAAAGTAAAGAAAATGGAGAAAGTACATCAAGCCATAATAGATGCCCCCGAATACAGTCAAATTGGTAAGAGAGATTGGTATTGGTTGGATTTTAAATATTTAATGGAACATCCAAATCATATTTTTTGGACTGTTTTTCAAAATATTCAACATTATCAGGAATGCTTGCCTGTCTTTCCGACAGGACAAACCTTTCAGCAAATCCAAAACATAACTTATTTTTACTGCAATACTAAAGTTCCTAAAGATTATGAACCTATTTACATGACGGAATCAGGAGTGGATGACTTTGTTCAGGAAACAGCAAATATGATCCAAGAGATATACATACAGAGATTAGGACAAAACTTTAATGCCTAACAGGGCATTCTTATTTTTCTTATGTGTCCAATGTGTCCATAGAAATAGAGTTGAACTATTCTTTTAAGGAGCCTTGTCATGCGTAGAAAATTAGTTAAAATATTTAAACACACCATGCTTATTATCATTTTAATAGTCATACTAGCTTTGGTATTTCCCACTTGGACACCTGAAATTAAAGGTCAGAACAGTATCAGTATGTTAGGACAGGTTGAGATCAACGGTGAAGGTCATGAGGTCATGATGAGGGGAACTAATCGGAAGAATCCAATCCTTATCTTCGTGCACGGTGGGCCTGGTTGCTCTGAGATTCCTTACGTGAGGAAGTATCAACAGGAGCTTGAGCAACATTTTACTGTTGTACATTATGATCAGCGTGGGAGCGGGAAATCACATCACTTCTTTGAGAATTATTCGAATTTGACAACAGATTTGCTAGTAGATGATTTGTTGGCATTAACGGATTATGTTACTGAGGAACTAGGCCAAGATAAGGTTGTGTTGATTGGTCATTCATTTGGTACATATATAGGGATGAAAGCTGCTGCTAAGGCACCTGATAAATTTAATGCTTATATAGGAATTGGACAAATGGCAGATATGGTTCAGAGTGAGTCGGAAAGCTTGGAATATACGATGGAACAGGCAAACCAAGCTGGTAATTTAGAAGACGTAAAAAGCTTAGAGCTTCTTCGAGACTCGATTGAGCAGGGTGAGGGACTTACACCTAGAATTCTACTTCAAAAATATGGTGGTAAAGCTAGACTCATCAACGAAAACAGGGATTATAATTTAGGATTTCTTCTAAATCCTGAATATAATGGGCTGGATGTGATTCGTTTTTATAAAGGGGTTCTAGAATCACAAGACATCTTACTGAGAGAAGTATTAGCAAACCATTTACCTGACATTGTTGACCACCTGGATATTCCTACTTATTTTGTTATGGGAAAATATGATTATATGACATCTGTTAATGCAGCACGAGATTATTTTGATGTAATAGAGGCTCCCGTGAAAGACTTTGTTGTATTTGAAGAGTCGGCTCATTATCCGCAGTTCGAGGAAAAAGAACGATTCGTAGAGTGGTTGAATGAGCTATTCTAAGTGAGTCATAAAAACGAACCGACCCAAACAGCTAAGTGGTAGGGCACCCGGACCTTTGGTCCTTAAACAGTTATAAGATAAACTTAGAAGGGATATGGTGGAAATTTCAAAAAAAACAATAACATTTATTCTTGCTTTCGTAATAGTGATTATTGGAATTGTATATTTACTAAATAATCAAAAATTAACTTCAATTCAAAAAGAAATTTTTGAGGAAGTAAGCAAAGATGATATCGTAAAAATCTCTATAGAGAGATTTACAGACAAGGCAATAATATCTATTACAGATAAGGAAATGATAGAAAAAATTTTAGATGATGTATTAGCTGTTGAATTGAAAAAAGTAAACAAACTATCTTCTATTACTGAGTACGCTATAATAATTTATCTCGAAAATAACAAGAATGGTACTAGCCTCATTGCATTGGAAGTAATGGAAGATAAGAATTATATTGTCATATTTAAGGAATCAGGTCACACAATATACAAGGTCGTTAGTGACAATAATTATTTAAAAACAATTGAAAAATTAGACTTACAACTTCCAAAAGAGTGAAGCATTTACGTATCGTTGATAGCGCTTCCTAGTCGACCAAGAGAGAAATGAAGGGGAGAGGGTATATTGAATCGAAATCAAGCAACATCAATTGTTAATGATTATTTTGAATCATGGATTAAGAAAGACATTGGAATGTTTTCTAATGTTGTACATGATGCATTCATTATTAGGGAATGTACTGGTGCGGTCATGGAAGGAAAAGAGGAATTGGTAAACTGGTTTACGCACTGGAATCAAAGTGACAATAAGGTTGATTACTGGACAATCAAAGAAATAGGATTTGATGAAAGACGTAATGTCGCATTTGTAGAATGGACATTCAAGTGTATTTATGATGCTACAGAATATGTATGGGATGGTGCAAGTATAGTCTATTTTAAAGAGTCGTTAATCATTGAACTAAATGAATACGAAATGAAGCGAACAAAATTCTATCCATATAGACCATAGGAATCAATGAAATTGCATGGAGCTTCACAAACAAACACACCAACAAATAGTCCATTTGCAACGTCATATTACTCAAAGAGAGGATCGAACCGAACCATGAAAATAGGAGAATTAATTGGTATTGGTAACACTGCAAGAGTATATCGATGGGGAGATACTGAGGTTATAAAAATATTTTATGATCAACATTGGGCAATGAATGAGGCGAAAAATGCAGAATTAATTAATAACTTAGAGTTGAGTTCACCTCTGTATTCTGGACTAATCGAATATGAAGGAAAGATGGGGATCGTTCAAGAGAGAATTGATGGCCCTACGATGTTATGGCATATCGAACCAACACAAGAGAGTATATCTTACAATGCTAAGTTGATGGCAAATCTTCAATATGAGATTCATAATGTAGAGAACAAGTTAATTCCAAATCTTAAATCGGAAATAACCAATAAAGTTAATCATTCACAAGAGATATCCAATGATGATAAGCACATTATTATAGATGTGTTAAAATCATTACCTGATGGTAATACGATATGTCATTATGATTTTCATCCAGATAACATTATTATTTCACCTAAGGGTCCAATTATAATTGATTGGATGAATCTATTAGTAGGTAACCCAGAGGCTGATGTTACAAGAACATCAATGATGATTCAATCACATTCGCTACCACCTAATGTACCAAATTGGTTAATTCATAGAGAGTATCGAGAGTTTTTTAACAGAGAATATTTAAGTGAATATGTTAAGCTTGCTGATATGAATGATGGATTCCTTGAACGATGGATGATACCAACTTTAGCAGCACGAATTGATGAGATGCAAGGGGAATATAGGCAAGAGGTTAAAGATGAATTACATACAAGATTAACAAAATAATGTCGGTCGGTATCCTGTAGAGACTATTTAGTTATTAACATAACTCAGGAAGAATGGGGGATTTGGGTGCTTGAAAATCTAAATGTAAATGATCTTATCTACCAAACAGATATGAACATTCCATTAGTAGTCATGATGTGTGGTGTAGCTGGATCAGGAAAAACAACATTTGCTCAACGATTAGAGCAGCAGATGGACTTTGTACGTCTCTCCATTGATGAAGAAATATGGGCGACACATGGGCGTTACGGAATCGATTATCCCATTGAAATGTATGAGCAACTTAAAGTTGAAGCTGAGTCGAAGCTGCGTAGTGAACTTGTAAATCTTTTGAATGAAAAGCGCAATGTGGTTATTGATTTTAGTTTCTGGCAACGGAAGAGACGAAATGAATATAAAACCCTCATCGAAGATGGTGGAGGACAGTGGAAACTGATCTATTTAAAAGTTCATCCTAATGATTTGCGTGAACGACTTCGCATTCGAAGTCAGCGATTCGACGCTAATGCTGCATTTACAATAACAGAAGAAATATTATCATCATTTATCAATGGATTTGAAGTACCTTCGGATGAAGGAGAAATTATTATAGAAGAATATTAACCAACACAGAAACCCACCTTTTGATAGTATGTGAAAGGCGGGTTTCTGTCGTGAATCCACGACACTTAGTGAGTTTGCAGTAATATGTTTCAACAATTTAAAAGGATAGAGAGGGATTTATTTTTGAAGTATTATAGGAAAATTGAAGGACCTAACCTTTATTTATCGCCAATAGACCCCGATGATGCAGAAGTATATACAAAATGGATTAACGATTTATCCATGTCAATAAGGATTGGTTCCACAGCAACGGAAGCATATAGCTTATCTCGAGAAAAGACTTTTCTTGAAGACATGGCCCGGGAAGGTAATAACTACGCTATTATTTCAAAGGAAACTGAAGAGTTACTCGGGAATTGCTCCCTATTCTCAATCAATCACATTCATCGTACAGCGGAACTAGGTGTATTCCTGGGCGATCATAGTAATAGAAATAAGGGATATGGAACAGAAGCAATTCAATTGCTTACTGAATATGGATTTAAGGTCATGAACTTGAATAATATCATGCTAAGATTATTTGATTTCAACCACTCTGCTAGAAAATGTTATGAAAAAGCTGGCTTTCAATTGTTTGGGAGAAGGAGTAAGTGTTACTTCGTAAATGGTCACTATTATGACGAATTATATATGGAGTTATTATCGAATGATCTAAATAGTAATTATCTAGATGATTTTTTACCAAAGGTATAAGGGAGCTTAGTAATAATACATGTGAGGGCTTCAATTCTGCACTAGTCATACGATACCAATAAGAAGGTGAGTAGTAATTGACAAAAATATATAAAATGATAAGTATTCTAGTCTTATTAACA
Source organism: Paenibacillus sp. Y301 (assembly GCF_059445505.1). Taxonomy (NCBI): domain Bacteria; kingdom Bacillati; phylum Bacillota; class Bacilli; order Caryophanales; family Paenibacillaceae; genus Paenibacillus; species Paenibacillus sp. Y301. Next base: position 63,953 of record NZ_JCAIUL010000017.1, read on the forward strand.
TTACTAATAACAAATATCATTACTTTCACTAAATATACGACGATGAAGCAAGCAGAAACAACTTCATACTCTCAATTAGTTAATAGATTCTATTTATACGGAATTTTTCAATCTTATGACTCGATACTTTTAGTAAATGAAAAAATAAGAAATGGTACTATAAATGAAGAAGACGTAAGGGATTGGCTTAATGAAATAGTGTCTGATATGAGGGTTGCTGCAGAGACAGCATCAATTGCGGCTAACCACTGGAATCTTACTATAGGAGATAAAAATGAATATGACTCGGTAGGTGAAATTTCACAATTTTATAAGAGCATTCAAATTAATTTGAACGATATTATTAAAACAGAAAAAGATTACACAGTGTTGAAGCAGGCATGTATAGAACTAGAAGAAATTTTAGAAATTATTAAAAATAATACTAATGAACAAGAATTAATAAGTGCAGATTATAAAGAAATTAAAATATATTGGAAAGAAATAATGGAATTAGTGCATGAAAAACACTCAGATACACGATTACTAAAATCATATTTCCTTGTCCATTATTCAAGAGATTTATAGTATTTCAATAGTCCAGGATAATTGATGTGATTTTAAAAGAGTAAGGGCATCAGCAAACTCGTGCTGTGGACCAATCGGTTTTTGATCTCCAGAACATCTTTCAAAGAAGCAATTCAGGAGTTGATTATATGGAAAATGGAATAAGAAATCATGGATTAGATAGCATTGCTGATGAGCATATAAGCTTTGCTGTAATATTTTCTAGATATTTAGATCATTGGATTATTAGTAGGCAAGGATGTAAGACGACGTGGGAAGTACAGGGGGGGCATCGGGACAAGAATGAAGTTCTACGGTATACAGCGGCACGAGAATTATATGAAGAGTCTGGGGCACGAGTATTTCGGATAACACCCATTACAAACTACTCAATGGTATTGGACGGAATGATAAGATATGGGCAATTGTATTACTCTGAGATAGTTGTGTTGGGAGATTTACCAGAAGGATATGAAATTGAGGAAGTGAAGTTAGTAGAAACGTTTCCAGAGAATATGAGATATGGTGAAGTGCATAAGCTACTGTATGAAATCATCATGAATCATAATATAGACGAGAGTACATCATGGTACAACTATGAAATACATAGGAAAAACGAAATAATTGAGATGTAAATTAAAGCTGATTAACAGAGTAATCAAAAAAATATTCATACGAACGCTGAGAACATTAAGATCGCAGAGTTTGTATGAATATTTTTTTCAAGACCTAATTCAATATGATAACAGAGAGGATATTATAAGTCTATATTTTTTTCTGGGATTCATGTACCATCACCTTATAAATGTACGAATGGAGATGGTACACATGCTTAAAGAAATACGTGTTAGTCGTGCAATGACATATGAATATCCCCCTGATGGTGGAACGTTACCAATTATTGACCCTTATGATGGATGTACGATCGGTTGCCCCTATTGTTTCCAGCTAGAAGATGAAAATTGGAATAACGACTTAAAAGTTAAACTCAATATTTCAGATATTTTATCTGAAGAATTAATTCACTGGAACAAAGAAGATATCGTATATTTGGGAAGTAAGTGTGGTCCTTATATGGAAATTGAACGATAATATCAATTAACTAGGAAATGTCTAATCGAATTAAGTAAGTTAAACGTGAAGTGTATGGTAACAACTAAAGCCGGGTCAAAACTAATATTTAGAGATATCGATGTGGTTAAATCTATGGGAAACAAATTCACTCTACTTTTAGGATTATCTAACTTGCACCAGTTGAAGAAGATTGATGATTATACGATCATGAGCAATATACAAACAGCAAATCAGTTGCATAGCATGGGAATTAAGGTTTTGGCTTTTATTACTCCGATTTTACCCGGTATAACAGACGTAGATTTAATGATTCATGCACTAGATCAGGACATACCCGTATTTTTAGATAAGGTCAGATTAGGAAAAAATACTAGGCCTACTCTAGGACGATTTATTGCTAGTAACTATCCCCAATTAGCTAGCACTTATAAAGATATAATTCATAATAATATCGATGTTTACTATGATCAGATAAAAGAGAGGTGGAATGGAGATCAACGGGTGAAGTTTGTTTTTGAGTAAAAGCTTATAAATCGGAAGAAGAAGTCTACTACATACAACAACGTTTTAACACCTCCGTCCAAGACAAATTACACTTTGGTCTGAGGTGTTTCTTCTGAAGCAGAGTCATCTGACACATTCAACACATATTTGAGAAAAACAATGCAAAATGAGATGGAGGTATTCTTATGAGACCAAGGATTACAGTTATAACATTAGGAGTAGATGATTTAGACAAATCTCTGAAATTTTATCAAGAAGGATTAGGATTCAACACGGAAGGTATAGTTGGCAAGGAATTCGAGCATGGAGCTGTTGCCTTTTTTGACTTACAACCAGGTTTAAGACTTGCGATTTGGAACCGAAAAGACATTGCACACGATACGCCATCTTAAATTAACTGATCAAAGCCCTACAGAATTTACGATCGGTCATAATGTAGGTAATAAAAATGAAGTTGAATTGATTATGGATCAGGCAAAAAGAGCTGGCGCTACGATAACAGTACCAGCACATGACACATTCTGGGGAGGATATTCGGGATATTTCCAAGATCCAGATGGACATTTGTGGGAGATAGTTTGGAACCCACAGTGGGAGCTCGAAGGGGAGTGACCTAATAATGAAGAGAATTATTATCTTAACTATGATGATATTACTCGCTGGTTGTGGTTCCGAAGAATGGTCTGCAAACAACAGGTCTTCAAATGAAGGTGAAGGATATATTTTAGAAGTAGCAGAAAAACGTATTTTAGTGGTTGAGAAGAAATATATGAACAAGACTTGGAAGGATATTATGGATGAATATGTCGGAGAAGCAATATGGTTAAGCACCAATACAAGAAATATGAAACAAGGTCAAAAAATACATTATAAAATTAAGGGTGGAATCGACACATCAAACCCCTCACAAGCTGAAGCCAAAGAAATAAAGATAATCAAGGAATAACATATGGGGGTATTTCAAATGTGGGCGCGAGTGTTGTAGGAATGACACATAAATAAATGATTTTGAATCTTTATCCATCATAGTATCGTAATACCAATTATCCTTATATCTTATTGAAATGGAGTGAAGTGAATGATTTTGTCAATATTCCGTACGAGATCGACCTTTTGGACAAGAACTGTTCTTGCAAGCGCCCTGATTCTATGTATGATGGCCTCTACGGTGCAAGCAGCAGTTGCTCCCGTGGCAACACCTACGCAAGCGAAGCCGCTGACCCCAGAGAATGCAGAAACATTTCTCAAGCAATTCTTCAGTTCGGAAGAAGTGAAGGCACAACTTGCTGGTGCAGCTGTCATTGTGGTCAAGGATGGCAAGACTGTGATCGAAAAAGGCTTCGGTTATGCAAACAAGGATGATAAAACAGTTGTGGACCCCGACGAGACCGTCTTCCGGATGGCATCAGTATCCAAAACCTTTACCGCTGCTGCGGCTATGCAGTTGGTGGAGCAGGGCAAGATCGACTTGAAAGCGGATTTCCAGACTTACACAGGATCGCTGAATTTCGATAATCCCTTCGGTACTCCAGTTACGGTGGAACAGTTACTGACCCACACAACAGGGTTCCGGATTCAGGATCCCCAGTCTGAAGATATCCATGATGATTTCGATAAAAAGGTATCGATTGAGGATTATGTGAAAGAGAATATGCCACCGGTGGTCCGCAAACCGGGTACTACTTACATGTACGACAACTTTGCTTCGTTACTGCTTGGTCTAGTGGTCGAGAAGGTCAGTGGTGAAGCCTATGAGGATTATATGGAGAAGCATGTATTTGCACCGCTGAATATGGATAAAAGCGGCTTCCTGCTGGAAGGTGAGCTGAAAGAAGATCTCGCTACAGGCTATGATGCCTCAGGTAAGGCACTTGACCTGTTTACGGTAACACCAACAGTAATGCCTCATGGGGGCATGTTGTCCACTGCCGATGATATCGGCAAGTTCATGATTGCTTTCTTAGACGGAGGAGTTGCGGGTAACAACCGTATTCTGACTAAAGGTTCAGTAAAGGCCATGGAAGAATATCGCTCCTCGATCCACCCGTTGCTACCAAATACGACATATGGCTTCGAGGCGCCGATTCAACTTCCTGGCGCGGGCAGTAGCTCCAAAATTATTACCAAGGCAGGCGACTTAATTGCCTTCAGCACTTATATGTTCCTAATTCCGGAGCAGAACACCGGGGTCTTCATTGGTTATAATCAGCAAAGTGTGCTTCGGGAGTTGTTCTACCCCGCATTTATTCAAGAATTCTTCCCACAATATGCGGATCCTGCAAAACTTGATGCTTTTCAGCCACTGAGTGCTGAAGCATTGAACGCATTCACTGGTTACTATGCGGATCTTCGTCTTAAGAGCCTGGTCTCTACCGTCACCGTAAATGAGGGTGCGCTTAATATAAACGATGCTTTCCTGGGAAGCCGCCAACTACAGCAGGTGGACGATAATCTGTTCGTTGATGAGCTGACCAATAAATTCACTGGCTTTGAAATAGGTGCGGATGGACAAGGAACCTATCTTAAAGAACCGTATCTCAACCCTTATAGCTACGAGCAAAAGGGAGCAGTTGGCGTTGGATATGCCGATGTTACTGCTAAACATCCTTATGCGACACCGGTTATGATGTTGCAGTCGCTGGGCTATCTTCCTAATGATGCAACATTGAGCTTCCAGCCTGAATCAGGAATTACACGTGCCGAGTATGTTCGGTTGATGCTTGAGAGTAGCGGGCTGAAGGGCAGTAAGACAGAGAAGCTGGCATTCCCGGATCTGCAGGGTCATCCAGATGCTGCTTTTGTACAAATGGCAGTGGAACTCGGGATGGTTCAGGGAACTGCAGGTGGAGAGTTCAGGCCTGATCGAGTAATCTCTCGCCAGGAAGCGGCGGTGATGATATGGAGACTGCTTAGCGCGCAATACCCAGATGAGCTGTTCGCTGAAGTGAAGCTGGCAGGCAATACGGACAAATGGGCGATTCCGGCAGTGAAAATGGCAGTGGCCCTGGATCTATACGGACCTGAGATTAAGGTTGATGCTAAGGGTGCTGTTGATTTCAAATCAAGAGAAGCGCTAAGCAAGCAAGAAAATGCAGCTATTCTGTATGCTCTATTCACGAATCCAATAAATCAGATCGTGGCCAAACTGATGGAGTAATCCGAAGCGAGACTGGCTATTCGAAGCTTGAACGGTCTGTCCGGTTAGCGGACAGACCGTTTTATTTTGAACTATATCACAGATCAGAAAGTGGGAGATGGATGGAGAAACAGAAGCTAATCCGTATTTTTGATAGCAAGCATCCCAATATGACAAAACAAGAGAAGATCCGAAACAAAAACGTTGGCGTCAGAATCTTTTAAGTCATGCTAAGGGTGAGGTGCTTGAACTTGCAGTAGGAACAGGTGCTAATTTTCCATTCTATCCTACGGATATACATATAACGGCTGCTGACTTTAGTAAGGCAATGATTGAGAAAGCACAAGGAGCAGCAAAACACTATCACCGTAATGTAGATTTTGTTTGTTCTGATATTGAAGAAATGAACTTTTCCGATCAATCGTTCGATACTATTGTTTCAACACTATCATTTTGCAGTTACAACAATCCACTAATGGTGTTGGATAAAATCAACCGATGGTGCAAAACAGATGGGAATATCCTTTTCATGGAGCATGGGATCAGTTCTAACCTTATGGCTTCAGCTATCCAAAAAGCTCTTAACCCCCTTTTACATCGTGTTTATGGATGCCACCATACAAGAGACATTCTTGGAATGATCGAAGAGTCAGGGATCAAAATCGATAAAGTTGAAAGCTACTGGCTTAATATGGTTCATCTTATTCGGGCAAAACCGAAACAGTAACTTCAAGCAACATATACCGTTAGAACTTGAGGATGCACAAACGATAGATACTTATTATATTGGTGCAGGTTGTATGGTTCAATCAGTATGGAATGAGCTTACGAATCGTCCGACAAACTATGGCATCAGCGATATAGATCTTATTTACTTTAATAATAGAGACATAAGCTTTGAGGCGGAGAATGAAGTGATTGTTAGAGGACATGAGCTTTTTTCAAAGATAATATTAAAGGTTGATATAAAGAATCAAGCCAGAGTGCATGAATGGTACCAACATCGATTTGGAATCAAGATGAGTTGTGAGAGGGTACCCGAGAAGCTCCTAAACATCACCTAATAGTACATTACCACACGGCTACTACGCTTTCTTGGTCACCAAGATAAGTTTAGTAGAAGAGAGTTTGCGTGGACACATCCAGCGAGATAATATCAGAAATTCAGTGGAGGTATTTAATGTATAATTCAGTTTCCGTAATAACAATGTTATTGATTATTATTATATATTCTATCACTTTTTATCGTATTTTCCGAAGAAATAATAAGAATGTTAAGGAAAATTTAGGTTTAATTATTATTGGAAATCTCGTTTTTTTGACAGAAGATAATAACAAATATATTGAATACGTAAGTTTAATAATAGGTTTAGGATTATGTTGGATTATTATTTATAAGGCATCAAATTCAAAAGATAATAACAATAAAAAAAGCGCTAGAAAGCAGGTGTGATAATAAAAGGACTTAAATTACTCTTTATTCTATCGTGGAAGTCTTGAAGAAGTTAACACAGAGAGGAAATTAAAATAAATGTTCAAGGATTTAATCACGTAACAATAAACGTTAGAAATCTAGAGATATCAATAAACTTTTATACAGGTATTCTTGGACTAAACATGAGGCACAGAGGGAACAAGGATGCATATTTAGAGTGGGGAAGTGCATGGATTTGTTTGATTGAACGAGATAGTTATAGTGAGCATGCAGAGAAACAAGCAGGAGTAGATCATGTCGCATTTTATATTCCAGAAGAGCATTTCGATGAAGCAGTAAAATTACTTCAAGATAACCATGTAAAAATAGTAAGGGAAGCAATTAAGCGTGGTACTGGATGGTCAATTAACTTTTTGGATCCAGATGGAACTCAACTTGAATTACATACATCAAACCTAGAGGAAAGAATGAAGGTATGGATTTAGTAAGAGCAAGATTGGATTTAGATTATAACAAATGATGAGGCATATACACCATCGCAGAACCCCACCTGAGTAGTAGGTAGGGTTCGTCTTGAACCACTGAACGTTTTTGGAACTCTCTGGAGTGAAAAGCGTCTTATTAAATAGCGGTGAATGGATTGACATAATAACGAGTACGTAAAAAAAGGGGATTTACTAATGAACAACTGCTTTCGAATCGACAGCGATATAAATCGTAGTCTTACGTTGATGCAAACCAAACAATCAGCTCTTAACGTTTTGAATGAATATGATGTGGACTGGAGCTCCATCCATTTCATTCAATTATCAGAGCATGTTACCTTCCGCATAGAGAGCAGCGACGGGGAAAAGTTTTTGCTCCGCATTCACCCGGAGAGTAAGTCGCGGGAGGAAACCGTATCCGAACTGGAATGGTTGGCGACTCTTAGGTATAAGGGTATTATCGTGTCCGAAGCCGTGCTGAACCGAAGAGGGGCTTTCGTCACAGATACTGCTACAAGAGACGGGCAACTATATTATGCGACCTTGTTGAAATGGATCGAAGGTGAACACGTGGATAAAAGGGCACTTACAGTTGAGAGCATCCGAAAAATGGGTGCACTGATGGCGCAACTTCACGAGGCAAGCTCAGATTTTTGTCCATACAAAGGCTTTACACGCCCTTCTTGGGGTAGAGAGAGCTTTCAACGGGACTGGGAGCATTTGCAGAGGCATTACCGGCATTTCATTTCAGATGAATCCTTTAATTTATACACCACGGCTGCAGATAAAGTGGAAAATCACCTCGAAATTTTGGAACCAACTGGAAGTAATTATGGGATGATCCATGCAGACTTACACAATGGTAATGTCGTATTCCGAGACGACGAACCGTATGCCATCGATTTCGGTAGGTGTGGTTTTGGCTATCATCTTTATGACATGGCCCAGTCAATCATGGGGTTACTTCCTCTCCAGAGAGAGATTTTCATAGAGGGGTATGAGCAGATCAGAAAAATAGATGAAAATTCTATACCAATATTGGAGAGCTTCTTTATTATGGCGATCATCGAGGCATACAGCTTCCATGCTGAGATAGCGATCGAGACAGAAGGTCTGATCGAAGAGCAACCCTATGCGCAAGCGATATTGAGAGCCTACATAAATGGGGTACCGTTCATGTTTCAGCCACTTAATGAGGTCTCCTTAAGCTAGGAATATTAATTGATTTTGAAAGTTAGAAAGATAAGTATGCTTTAAAAGAAGGTGAGGTGGACGGAATTAAGAAGATATTTTCAGTTATTACTTTTAGTTTGGTGATTGCTCTGCTTGTCTCCTGCTCTTCATCCCGAGTTTCACCCAATGATACAGCCATCAATTTGAAACAATCTTTGACGGTAGTATTTCAGAAGGATTTAAGTACCTTCAAATACCTGCTGATAATGGTGTTGTACTACATGTGCTTCAGACAGAACCAAGTAGTATTTCGCTTAACAGCATAAACGACAACGTCGTGCGATCAGGAACCAATGGAATCAATGGTGGATTCTTTTGGTGTTGAGTATTGCGGTTATGGATGGCCTGCCCGTAAACGGAAGTCCTGACTAAATATGAGGCACAGAGGGAACAAGGATGCATATTTAGAGTGGGGAAGTGCATGGATTTGTTTAATTGAACGAGATAGTTATAGCGAGCATGCAGAGAAACAAGCAGGAGTAGATCATGTTGCATTTTATATTTCAGAAGAGCATTTCGATGAAGTAGTAAAATTACTTCAAGATAATCATGTAAAAATAGTAAGGGAAGTAATTAAGCGTGGTACAGGGTGATCAATCAATTTCTTGGATCCAGATGGAACTCAACTTGAATTACATACATCAAACTTAGAGGAACGAATGAAGGTATGGATATAGTAAGAGCAAGAGGAAGATAGGCAATATTCGAATTAGCTAATCCACTTAAATATTAAGCGTAACATTTAAAGGAAATCAGACAGAAATATGATAAACGACGAAGACAATATGAAAGGAATGAAAATATTATGGATTTTATTGAACTATTCCAAGAGTTTTTAGTAGAAGCAAAGAAGGCAACATATGCATCTCAAGGAGATGAGGCATCCGTTACTCCGCAATTTAATGGATCAAAGCAACTAGAATATAAATCAGGAGATTACTTTTATAGAGATGTCTATTTTGGAATGTCCTTTTTTGTAGGGCAAGAGATCGTTGAATATAAGAATAAGCCAATATGGTCAATGGTTTATTCAGGAGGAATGAAAGGTATAAATTATACAAATGATGAAATATCAAATACATATAGAATTCTGAGAAAGGCATTGAATGTAGTTGATAATCATAACTCATATAGAGGTCCTAGTACTTGGAATGATGAAGAATATACTTATTTGAATGAATGTATAGAAGAATCAAACAACTTTTACGGATATGAAAGTATTAGTAAGAATGGAGTAATAATCTATGAACTTAGATATAACGGAGGAAGAATTGAATAACAGGATAGCTATCATCATAGAACCTCACTTGAGTAGTAGTTAGGTCTTGTTGTGAACCTCTGAAGGTTATATGAATTTAGCGCAACGTTATCATATTTTAATATGGAGGTAAATAATGACCACTATCCAACTCGGGGATTTGTGTATGTTTTATGAAAAGGATGGGAGTCGGTGAACCCATTATTTTTTTACATAGCAGTTATTCAAGAGGAATATTAGCTTTTGCGGGTCAATTACTTGATTTTCAAAAAAAGTATACTTGTTATTTTCCGGATTTTAGAGGCCATGGAAAAACGACATGTGAAAAACTTGAATGGAGTACACCTCAACTTGCTGAGGATATTATTCATTTTATGAATGCTCTTAATATTTCAAAGGCACACTTAGTCGGATATAGTTTAGGAGCGAATGTTGGTTTGTATTGTGCAGTTAGAGATCCTGAACGAGTTGCTACTTTAACAACAATAGGGACAAGCGGTTTTGTTGATCCTTCTGGAGCTGAAGAATTTGAACCTGAATGGCTTATTGAAAAGGGAAAGGTAGGTTTGATAGATCAAATGATTGAACGACACGAAGAGGCACATTCTGGGGATTGGCAAACTTTTATGCGAGAGTCAGCTAAGGACTGGCGACTTTATCCTCAACTGTCGAAGGAACAGTTAGCTAGTATTAGATGTGGTTCTTTATTCATTACTGGTGAAAACGATCCGTTTGGTGGTGAAGAGAAAATTAAATACTTGAGTTCGTTAGTTAAAGGTTCTCGATATCTAATGATAGAGGGGTGTAGTCATAGCCCGCATATGGTCAGAGAAAATCCAGTGTATGTCAATGACTCCATTCTTGATTTTATAAGTTCAAATCCTATTGCTGCTGAATAAACAAACAATTTCCCAATATTAACGTTAAATATAATAGGCTTAACAATTAAGGGGACGGGACGATGTCAACAACTCATGACTAAAATCACGAGCTTGTAACTGCCCAGAAGTGCGAACGATTCTTGCGAATCTCCTTCCTTAGTATGGCGTTACATCAGGGCAGGTTGACAACTACCCAACTACAAAAGACATGCTTATGTAGTTACTTCAACGATGTACTCAATTCCTTTTCGTTGAAGATTCATTGCTCCTACACGATCATCATTAGATGTGTATTGGCACGTTTTGCAACAAAAAACATGATTCTTCTTGTCTCGATTTGCCTTCTCTGTATGACCACATTTCGGACATGTCTGCGAAGTGTATTTTGGATCAACTGCAATAACTTTCGAGCCAGACATAACAGATTTATATTCAAGCATTTGACGGAACTGAAAGAAAGACCAAGATACGAACACATAACGATCTTTAACTCTAACTTTTTCAGTTGTATTGAGAATACCTGATAAGTCTTCCATAACAAATAACGTATTTGATCCATAGTGATCAACGAGTGCCTTACTGATCTGATGATTTACATCAGTCATCCAACGGGATTCTCGTTGTCCAATTCGTTTTATCTTTCTGCGTGAGGAGGCAGTTCCGAGTTGTTGCAGTTGTTTTCTGAGATGTTTGTATTTTGCACGTTTATGTTTGATTGGTCTTCCATTGAAAAACAAGGTATTATCTTGAGAATCGTAAGTTGTAGCGACAAAGTTTATACCTAAGTCAACACCAACAACCTGTTCGATATCATTATCCGAAACATCTTCTACTTCTTTGGTCATAGGAATATGCAAAAACCATTTCCCATACTTGCCAATGAGTTTAGCTGTTCCGAAAGACCACTCAGTATCGAAGTATTGTTCCATACCTTTTGCCTCATAGGGAACTTTTACTCTTCCTTCAAGTGTATTCAAAGAAAAAGTATCTTTGGATAGAGAATAATCTCTATTCCAAACGAGATCATATTCAGGCTTCTTGAAAGTGACAATTGTCCACTCATGACCATTACTCTTGTTGGTCTTGTATCTAGCAATTACAGTTTTCAATACAGATTGTGCCATTTGCGAACGCAATCCATATTGAGTACGAAGGGTCTCATATGTAACCTTATGCAAAGAAGCTTGATTGAGATTCTTAGTATCAAATACAATTTCTGAAACAAAATTACATCCTTTCTTATACACAGACAGTGTTTCAACTATATTTGAACCTCTGTAGGGTTAATCTTTATCTTTGCTGTAATGGTGGTTTTCACCATGCTCACCCCCTTCACTAAATGTTATATCATATATTTAGTGAAGTGAGTAGTGAGAATCAGAAGAAAGGTGTGGAGTATGTTATTATTCAGGATAAGTACAATTCGCTTTCAGCGACACAGTTTCCTCACACGACTAAAGTCGCATGTCTCCACTGTGAAGAGATGAAAGTAACTGGAAATAAGGGGTCTTCAATTATACGACGTTCCGTCCCGATTTACTTGTGCGCTCTCATTCTAATATTGGGAAGTGTATCTATATGGTTCTTAAGTAAAGACGGTAGTATTTCAGAAGGATTTAAGTACTTTCAAATACCTGCAGATAATGGGATTACGCTACATGTGCTTCAGACAGAACCAAGTAGTATTTCGCTTAACAGCATAGACGACAACGTCGTGCGGTCAGGAACCAATGGAATCAATGGTGGATTCTTTTGGGGGAATCATTTGTTGAGCATTGCGGTTATGGATGGCCTGCCCGTAAACGGAAGTCCTAAAGAATACGGCTCAGGTTGGTTTAACGTCAAATACGCCCGAGGAACCATTCTTTACGATCGGGTAACAAGGAAGATCGAGGTGCAACGAGCTGCAAGCGTCGACGATCTGGATATGACAGACGCAACGAAGTTCTGGGCGCAGGGCGGAGTAAGTATGAATTTAAAGGACGATAGCAAGTGGTATAACCTAGCCGTCAAAGAAGAAAGACTTCCGTTTCCTGATGACGAACGCCTTCGCAGTGCAATGGCCTACGATAATTCAGGGAAAATATATCTGGTGGTCACTTCTACCAAATGTACGGCGGAACAATTTCGCACTGCTATTAAGAGCAATATTGCTGATGGAAATTTGAATGAGGCTATATTTTTAGACGGGGACGGATCCTCACAACTACTTGCTGGTAATATGAAACTGGAGGGTGATGCCCGAACGGTGCTACAGATGATCGTGGTCAACGGGGAAAGTCACTAGAAAACGTCTAGCGATAGTAATATCAACGGAGAAATGATATTTTTATTAGAAAAGGGGTAATGCAAGTGGTTAATATAAGGGAAATCAAAGATGAAGACGCAGAAAATCACTTATCCTTGTGTATCAAACTTGATAATGAAACAAAGTTTATGCTTTATGAACCAGGGGAGAGAACCACGACAGTTGAACGTCATAGAGAGTTTGTACACTCTCAAATCACGTATGAAGACTCAACTATTTTTGTCGCAGAACATGATAATCAACTCGTTGGGCATCTCATCGTAAATGGCGGAAAAGTTAAAAGAATTAAGCATGTTGGATATATAGTTGTTGGCATATTAAAAGATTATACAAGCCAAGGGATTGGCACAGAACTATATAATACTCTTGAAAATTGGAGAATAGGGTCAGGAATAAAGAGACTTGAATTATCTGTAATGGTTCACAATGAAGCTGCAGTATCTCTTTATAAGAAAATGGGATTTGAAATTGAAGGCATAAAGAAAAAGTCATTGAATATCGATGGAAGGTACATAGATGAATACTATATGGGAAAGACGTTTAATTAAATGTAACTTAGGAGGCGATACCATTGGAAACCATTCATAACATGTTTGAACATTTAACTTGGGCTAATCAAAGCATTCTAGAAGCATTGCAAAATGCAGAAGTAGGAGAGCAGGAACTAAGTTTATTTTCTCATATTCTAAATGCTGAACAGGTATGGCTAACTAGATTAAAAGGTATGGACAGTTCACAAATGCCTATCTGGTCGGATAGTGATATAACAATCTGTGCAAAACGTATGAAGCAAAATGAAGAAAATTTCAAAGCATATCTCGATGAAATAGCTACAACTGACCTAGATAACTTAATAACATACAGAAATGGTAGTGGTAAAGCGTTTAAAAATTCTATACGAGAAATATTAATTCACGTAGCACTTCATGGTCATTATCATCGAGGACAGATTAACTCGCGACTTCGAGCAAATGGTAATGAACCAGTTAATATTGATTATATTACTTTCACAAGATAGAGATGAATCTCGTCAGGTGGATCGATGTAAGAGATTAAGGGGTTTAATAGATGATAATCAAGAAAGGGAAATTCCTATGACAAAAGGAAATATTATATTTCTAAACGGAACCTCAAGTTCCGGAAAGACCAGTCTAACTAAGAAGCTTCAAGAAATGTTAGTTGAACCGTTTTTTCATTTTTTCACTTGATACATTTGAAGACATGGCACCTAAAAAGCACTTGAACCAAGATTTCTGGGCTACTCTTAGGATGAGTGTTTCTGGAATGCATAAAAGTATCGCTGCATTTAGTGAATCATGGTTAAATGTAATTGTTGATCACGTAATATTAGATATTCCAGAAATGGAAGGATGGTTGGATGAATGTGTTACCCACATACATGCCCTACCAGTGTTATTTGTTCAGGTAAATTGTCCTTTAGTAGAATTAGAAAGACGGGAAAAAGAACGAGGAGATAGAGATATTGGTCAAGCTAAATCTCAATTGGAGCAAATATATGGTCGTGAGATATACGATCTTGAAGTAAATACCTATGAAAACTCATTAGAAGAATGTGCGCAACAAATCATTGATAACTTACAAGTATTGATAGATATCAATGCATTCAATAGAATGTATGGTGAAAAAGCAATTTAAAAATTACTTAAAACGACGTCGCTTTACAAGCCATTGTCTACTCACTTCTTGAACGGGAATGGTTACAAGATAAGTCTAATCATTAATCAAGAAAATCAAGATATTGAGGAAAGTGAGATCAATTATGAACATATCAATACGACAAATAACTGAAAATGACCCTAAAATTATTTCGGATGCTTTTAAAGAACACGGGTGGGACAAGCCTATTTCTCTTTATGAGAGATACACTATTGAGCAGAATAACGGGGAAAGAGTGACATTGATTGCCGAAGTGAATGGACAATTTGCTGGGTATGTAAATGTGATTTGGAAATCGTATTATCCTGCATTTAGGGAGGAAAGTATACCGGAAGTTAATGATTTTAACGTTTTATTAAATTATAGAAGATTAGGTATTGGCACAAAACTAATGGATCGCGCAGAAGAAATAATAAGCGCAAGATCATCGGTTGCTGGAATCGGAGTAGGTGTATTTGCTGATTATGGTAAGGCTCAAGTTCTGTATGTAAAGCGTGGTTATGTCCCAGATGGTAGAGGGTTATTTAATGGACAGCATTATGTTGAATATGGGGAAACTGTTTCAATAGACCATGATATTGTTCTCTACTTAACCAAAAAATTATAGAATCGTGTATAAGTATAAACTAAAAGTACGTAATGAAGTAGGGAGTTGTAATCTAGATGGAAGTCGCTGGAGCCTTTGTAGTATTACTATTGGGTTTCTTATCGTTGCGGCAATTGTACGTTATGGTGTAGATTCATCAAAAACATCGAAAAAAATTGAAGATTTAATAAGTGAAGTGCATTATTTGAGAACTGAAATGAATAAACAAAATAACAACAAACAAGATGACAACAAACAAGATGACAACAAACATATAATTGATGAGAAAGTCTAGAGTGCATATTCAACAGCGGTGTCTACGCTTATTATCAAAATTACCGGGCAGGGTTTACGCTCGGTTTTTCTTAGTTATATACTCCATTTCTCACTATGAAATTAATTGAAATAAGCTGCCAGCTTTTGAATGAGTGGGCTTCTCCTCAAATCTTGATGATAAATCAAACTATAAGAGAGTGGCATTTGAAAAGGGTATCCGATTAACTTAATTGCCTTAATACGTCCATCTAAAATATATGGATCCTCCTCAATCATCAAATTAGAAAGAATACTGACTCCTAACCCAGCCATTACTGATTTTTTTATGACTTCCGAGTTATAAGATTGAAAGAGAATGGTCTGTTCACTTGATTTGGCTGAAAAATTACGTATTAAATTCGGATAAAAATGTTCCCCATACAAAATGAAGGGCTCCTCTAATACTTCCTCTAATGTGATTTCTGAATGTAAAGCAAATCGTGAACTAGCAGAGACAAGTAAATAATATTGACTCGTTACCTGTAGGTTCTGAAAAAAAATGGATGAGCTAAAGTGACTCAAATCATGCGTTAATGCGATAAAGCCGATATCTGCTTTGTTCTGTTGAATAGCCTCTATTACTTCATTATTTTCTAGTTCCAAAATTTGATAATTCACGAGAGGGTAATCCTTTTTGAACGTCGCTAACGTTTCTGGTAGTAATGTCATAAAGAGACTTGGGATGGTGGCGATGGTGACTTCTCCAGCAAGTTGTGAAGTGCGAGATTTGATTTCTAGTTTAATCTCCTGCGTTTTTTGATAAATCTCCATGAGCTTTGGTAACAACCATATTCCGTCTTCAGTTGGAATAGTTCCATGACGTGAACGGTGAAATAAAACAACATTTAATTCCTTTTCTAATGCGGTAATTGATTGACTGATGGCAGATTGTGTGACGAACAGTTGTTGAGAAGCAATCGTAATCGATTGAAATTCTACGACAACTTTAACGTACTGCAGTTGTTCGAAATTCATTGAACCTCTCCTTATTAGTAAATCTAATGTAAAGCTTAAGTTTTATTAATTATACATTAACAAAACTTAATAATATAATAAGCAAGGCCAGTAAGATGCAAGAATGAGCTTAGAGAGGAATGTTTTAATTTTGAAACAATCAAGTATATGGAGCAAAAATTATATTTATTTATGTGGGAGTAATTTTTTAATCGGTCTTATGTTTTACATGCTTGCTACTGTTCTACCGTTATATGTACAAGTGGGTTTACACGGTGATGAGCAACAAATGGGGTTAGTCATTACCATTTATGTTCTCGGAAGTGTGTTCGCTCGACTATTTTCAGGTTTTTTTGTTGATCGATTTGGTAAGAAAAAGTTGGGAGTTATCGGATTTTCAATTTTCTTTATCGCTTCTGTTAGTTATTTTGGTGTGAAGAATGGGTTATTATTATTTTTAGTCGTACGATTTATACACGGTATGAGCTACGCAATTGCTTCTACTGCTACAAATACAACAGTTATTTCTATTTTGCCGGTTGATCGACAAGGAGAAGGGATTGGCTATTTTGGGATGTTCCTTAACCTTGCGATGGTTATTGGTCCATCACTCGGTTTGTTTTTATGGAAAAGCGAAAATATATACATTATTTTAATACTAGTTTGTATTCTTTCTGCATTAGCATTATTGTTCATGTGGCGTATACAAATTCAAGAATCAACACAAGCAGCACCACAGAAGAAGCGTTCATTAACTTGGCGAGATATTATTGAAGTAAAAGCCATCCCAATTTCAATCGTTTCCTTTTGCTTATTTTTTTCTTATAGTGCATTGTCTGGGTTTTTAGCTTCATATACAAATGAACTTGATTTGTCCGCCATGGCGGGTCTATTTTTCATCTTATATGCGGTGATGATTGTAGGATTTCGTCCGTTTGTTGCAAAATTACTGGATCGGTATCCTGACCACTATTTCTTCTACCCTTCCATTATCCTGTTTGTTGCTGGGATGTTATTATTAAGTCAGGCCAACCAAGCATGGATGATTCTAGTAGCGGGAATGATGATGGGATTTAGTTACGGAATTCTAAACCCTTGTTTGCAAAATATAGCTATTAAGCAAGTATCGATAAAACGTAGTGGTGCCGCGACAGCGACTTTTTTCTTATTAAGTGATCTTGGATACGGTGTAGGCTCTTATTTCTTAGGGTTAATAGCTTCTTTTAGTAATTATCGTATGATGTACATGGGTTCAGCAATGATAGCTTTCATGGCTATAGTTGTATATTGGCTCTTCCATCATCGTACAGCAGCGAAGAAATCGGGTCAGTCTCTGCATACAGGGACAGTTAAAGATAATTAAATAAGTGGGTGATCTCGAAAATGAAGGATGCAGTTATCATTGAACCTTACAATGAGGAATGGCCTGTAATGTTTGAGTTGCTGCGCAATCAAATCGTAAATGAATTCGGAGCCTTACTAATCAGAATTGATCATATTGGATCTACTGCCATAGTTGGATTAGCTTCTAAGCCAATCATTGATATTCAAATGTCTGTAAACGATCTAAACGATATTGAAGAAGTTAAAAGGGGACTTTGTAAACTAGGATTCCATTATAGGCAAGATAACTCAGACCTGACTAAGAAATATTTTAGAGAAACACAGGGAATGAGAAGAACCCACATTCATGTTAGAGAATCGGGGAGTTGGTCAGAACAATTCAATCTATTGTTTCGGGACTTTTTAAGAGAACATGAGACTGAAAGAAATGAATATGCACAAGCCAAATATGATCTAGCAAACCAATTTAGAGATCAAAGAGAAAGATACGTTGAAGGAAAGACTGAAATCGTATGGAAAATTATGATGAAGGCAAATAAATGGAGTCAAGAGATCGGGTGGAAATAGGGGGGATTACAATATGGAGATTTCTCTAGTCAAATCGGGATTAAGTGAAGCATCAACTATTCATGAAATGCAGATCAAAGCTTTTCCCAAAAGGCATTTGCAATAATTGAAGATATTTATAATGACGCAACCGTGTGGGAGTTAGACACAATTATGCAAGAACAAGGTAATTGTTACCTATATGAAAAGTTAGGTTATAAGAGAACAGGAGAAGCAAAAGTGGTCAACGATAAAATGACAATAATATTTTATGAAAAACACGTAATCTAAATATCAATAAATAAATAATAGGAGATTAGACTCAATGATACTATTTTGCGAACAAGATATAAGTATTAGAACACTTGAAGACGAAGACGCAGATTTACTTGTGAAGTGGCTCTCAGATCCCGTAGTATTGGAGTTCTATGAAGGTCGTGATCGACCTCATAATATGGAATTAGTCAAAAAACATTTTTACGAGGATCGCGAAGAAATTACTCAATGCATAATTCAATACAATTCCGTTGATATCGGGTACATTCAGTTCTACATCATTGATGATGAAGAGAAGGAAAACTATGATTATAAAGACTATAAGGGCACAATCTATGGAATGGATCAATTCATTGGGGAATCTGACTTCTGGAACCGAGGAATTGGCACACTTGTGATACAAGAAACGGTTAAATATTTGATAGGGATTAAAGGAGCCAATAAAATAGTGATGGATCCGCAGGCTTTGAACATGAGAGCGCTTAGGGTTTATGAGAAGAATGGATTTATTAAGAAGAAGTATCTTGATAAATATGAATGGCATGAAGGAGAATTAAGAGATTGCTGGCTAATAGAATATGATGCGTCAGAAACCAAGATGATATGATAATAATTCCATGATTATTTTGGAGGAGATATGCTTAAGAATATCAAATCAAAACTAGAGTGATTGGCTGCAGGAACGCGCTCATTTCACTGAGGTGATATTTTTTTTAAAATTAACTAACATGTCAGTCATACTGAGTAACATGTTAGTCATAGTATAAGTCGTGTTACAAAGTTGTACCTTAACCAATTAAAGGAGGGCATTTTGTGGATGCGACTAATTATGTAATCGGTTTCATTATGGTCTTATCATTTTTTGGATTAGTGTGGTATTGCGTTAAGGGATATAACCTTATGGTTGGATTTTTTGTCATGTCTGTATTATGGACATCGGTTGCATTGATCGGAAATGCAATTTCGCCAACCTCAGCTATGGAAGGGAAATCGCTAATTGATGTTTTGACGAATGTCTTCCAGACGGGACCTGAGAATTATGGTAAAGCCATTCTTGTCAATATTTTCTTTGGCGCATTCTTTGGAAGAGTTCTGATTGACACTGGAATTGCCGCCACTTTAATTCGTAAGGTGGTAGAACTCGGTGGAGACAAACCAAGGGTAACCATGTCACTTTTATGTATCGTTACAGCTGTTATTTTTACATCGATGACAGGAATCGGACCGGTTATTTCCATTGCTGTTATTGTATTGCCGATCATGTTGTCACTTGGAATTCCTTCCCCGATCGCCTTGTTCGCTTTCATGGGATCCATTATGGCGGGAATTTTCGGAAACATCGTTAACTTCACACAATATCAGGCTTTCTTTACTTCTGCCAATGAAAGTTATGCCAGCTATGATTATAATACATACTTTTCCTTCGGCATCATTGGTATGGCTGTTTCGCTGGTTGTTGTCCTGATTATGGCTAACCTTTTCTTGAATAAGAAGAAGATTTCCCGTGCATGGGCAGCAACGCCTGATGCTGGAAATACAGTTGATGCACCTGCTATTTCGTGGATTTCAATCATTCTTCCGGTCATTGGAGTGATTGTGTTCAAAATACCGATTATTCTCGGGTTTATCATTGCAGCTTTATTCGCCTTAGTAACTTGTGGCAAATTAAAAGGGGGTTTTGCAAACGTTTCCAGAATGTTGTCGAAACAGTTTGCAGATGGAGCTATCGATGTAGCACCAATGATCGGATTCTTGCTAACCCTGTCTATGTTTAACAATGCAGCAAACTATGCTTCACCTTACTTTAAACTCTTACTGGGTGGGGCAATGCCTACGACCGCGTTGCTGTTATGTATCGTATTTGCCATCTTAACACCGCTTGGTTTCTTCCGGGGTCCTATGAACTTGGTTGGATCCGGCGCTGCTATCCTGTCTGTGGTCGTATCAACAGCGGTGTGGCCCGTACAATTCTTGTATCCATTATTCGCTATTACAACCGTTGCTCCTCAGCATTTGGATGTCACCCAGTCATGGGTTGCATGGGGCTTTGGTTACACGAAGGTACCTGCAAAGGAATATATGAAGATGTCCATACCTACAGGCTGGATTATCGGGATCATCCTATGCGCAGTTGTATTCTTTATGTACGGACACTTAGTTTAAGTTGGATTCATGATAACCGGCTACTAGGTTTAGTAGAGGAGCCGGTTATCCAAACATATAACAATGTTGTATTAAAGGGCGGAGGGGAACCATGGACAGAATGGTAAGAATGGGAATCGATGTTGGAGGAACGCATACAAAAGCAGTTGCAATTGATAACGAAACACAAGAAATTATAGGGAAATCATCCGTAAAAACGACGCATGATCATGAGAAAGGTGTAGCGGGTGGTGTTGTGAAGTGTTTCCAGAATTGCTTAGAGGAAAATAACATTAAACCGGAAGATGTGGTCTTTGTTGCCCATAGTACAACACAAGCGACAAATGCGCTTATTGAAGGAGATATCGCACGAGTTGGCATCATTGGGATGAGTAAAGGTGGCGTAGAAGGTTTCTTAGCTAAAAAACAAACGAAATTGCAAAATATTGATCTGGGAAACAACAAACAGATCAGAATATTTAATAGCTTTATTAATACGAAGAAAATGTCGGAAGCATCCGTGGTACAGGTCATCAATGATCTAATCAGCCAGGGAGCGCAGGTTGTTGTTCCTTCCATGGCTTTTGGCGTAGATAATGGCAGACCTGAAGAAATCGTATATAACGAAGCCGAGAAAAAGGGCATTCCTACTACAATGGCTTCCGATATTACGAAATTGTACGGATTGACTAGAAGAACCAGAACAGCTGCTATTAATGCAAGTATTCTCCCCAAAATGTTGGATACAGCTAATTCAACGGAACAGTCTGTAAGAGAAGCTGGCGTCCATGTTCCTCTGATGATTATGAGAGGCGACGGAGGTGTTATGGAAATCAGTGAAATGAAGAAACGTCCCGTACTTACGATGCTTTCCGGTCCAGCTGCTTCGGTTATGGGGTCTTTGATGTATTTGAGAGCCTCTAATGGTGTGTATTTTGAGGTAGGAGGAACAACTACCAATATCGGTGTTATCAAAAACGGACGACCCGCGATTGATTATTCGATCGTTGGTGGACATCCGACGTATGTCAATTCTTTGGATGTGCGCGTTCTTGGTGTAGCTGGAGGCTCAATGGTTCGTGCGAATAAAAATGGAATTATCGATGTGGGACCAAGATCCGCTCATATCGCAGGATTGGAATACTCGGTATATACAGATCCGGGCAACATCAAAGGAGCACAGGTTGAGTTTTTCTCTCCGAAGCCGGGTGATCCGGCAGATTATGTGGCCATTTCATTGGATAATGGTGAGCGTGTGACAATAACGAATTCGTGTGCAGCTAACGTTCTTGGACTAGTGAAGCCGGATCATTTTTCCTATGGTCATGTGGAGTCGGCCAGAAAGGCCATGCAGGCATTGGCAGATTATTGTGGAACAACGATCGAAGATATTGCACAGCAGATTATGGAAAAGTCATATGCAAAGATTGAACCGGTTATTCTATCTCTTGCAGAAAAATATAAATTAGAGAAAGATCAGATATCCTTAGTGGGTGTTGGAGGCGGAGCAGCTTCCCTAATTGTGTATTTTGCTGAAAAAATGAAACTGAAGTATAGCATTCCTGAGAACGCAGAGGTTATTTCCTCCATTGGTGTTGCTCTGTCGATGGTCAGAGATGTCGTGGAGCGAATCATCCCTTCGCCTTCAAAAGAGGTGATCAGTGCGATCAAGATGGAAGCGATGAACAAGGCCATTCAAAGTGGAGCAACACCGGAAAGCATCGAAGTTCATATTGATATTGATCCGCAAACCTCCAAAGTAACAGCGATTGCTACCGGCTCAACGGAAGTGAAAACCACCGAGCTTCTAAAGGAATGTACGGAAGATGAGCTCATGCAACTAGCCGCGAAAGATATGCGAATTTCAACCGATCAGACGCTGCTATTGGAAAAGACAAGATATATACAAATTTTTGGAGAAAAGGTTGGAAAAGCTGGAGACGCGGGTGCCATACGTATTCTAGACACTAAAGGCTTCATCAAAGTGCAAAGAGGGAGTGCCATGGTCATCAAGACAACTGCAGGAGAATACCTAAATGCAGTGAAGAAGTTATGGGAGAATATGGCCGTCTATCAGACGGAACTTATTGCCAGACCAGATTATTATCTATGCATTGGTGCTCGTGTTATGGATTTTACCGCATCTGATTTTGAACAGCTGGAATTATTAATGGATATCGAAGTTTCAACTTTTGAACCAGATACAGATGTGATTGTGGTAGCAGCTAATATCAAGCAAAGTTAACGATTGTCTAAGCGGAACGGAGGAAGTATGCAGGATCAAGTCAAGTTAGGAGAGATGATTCATCATTTGTTGCAGGTAGACGATCAGACTTGGGGATTGTATGCATTTTCAAGAGATATTCTAAACCAGCGGATTCCATTGGACAAAAAGACGGAGATGATTCATAAGGCAATTGCATGTGGAAAAGAATATGCGCAGCGAGTCATCCGTGAATATGGTAGCAAAGATATACGTATGATTGCGACAAAGTTAAAGGTGAATATTGAGTTTCGGGATTCTAAAATGACAGGGAAGCGTGTGCTTTTTGCCAATTACACTCCACCGAACAGAATCGAAATTATGGAAGAGCCGGTGCAACGGGCCGTTCAACTGTTGTCGGGAACGGATGTCATGTTGTATAAACTTGTTCAGCAAAACGATATAATGGATACAATTTTGGGGCATGAAATCTTCCATTTAATAGAGGATGATAATGAACAGGAAATCTATACACGGACCGAAAAAATCTGTTTGTGGAATTTCATGGGATATAAGAACTACTCCACAATACGGACTTTGAGTGAAATCGGAGCCATGGCATTCACCAAGGAATTGAATAACCTGAACTATTCTCCCTTTATGCTGGATGTTCTTTTATACTATAGCTATGATTCTTCCAGTGCGGAGAAAATATATCGTGATGTTCTAGGTGTGAGTTTAGGAAGGTGTAGGGAAACCGTTGAAGACTCTTAATACTAGTGTTTCATTAAATGATGTGACTTACAATAAAATAAGAGAAGATATCATGAATATGACGTTGGAGCCGGGCATGGATGTCAGTGTGCAGAAGCTCTCTGAACGCTATGGTGTCAGTAGGACCCCTGTGCGTGAAGCCGTCGTTCGTCTTCAACAGTCAGGATTGGTGGAAATCTATCCACAGCGAAAAACAGTTGTATCCAAAATTGATTTGCAAAGAGTTCGTGAGGAGTGGTTTATTAGAACTTCATTGGAATCTGCGGTTGTGGATGAATTTATCCGGAAATGTAGCGAACTGGTTGCGGATACCATGCAAGAACTGATCAATACACAAAAGAAGTATATGGATAAAAAACATTACTTTGAATTTTATTGTAAGGATAATCGGTTTCATCAGCTTATTTTTGAGACGGCAGGTGAAGACCTATCTTGGTCTACAATTGAAGAGGTAGCCTCCCATTATAATCGAATTCGGTTGTTGTATGTGAAGATGCAAGGGGTAGACCAATCCGATATTGATATACATGTACAAATGGTGGAGGCAATCCGTAGGCGTGATGTAGCTGCTATGCGTAAAGTTGTGATAGAGCACTCCAATAGCCTATTGGAGCAGGTGGAAAGGATGTCCGTGCAATATCCACATTTTTTCTGAAGGAAACCACTGTAATCATATATGTTGAAAAAGCTAACAGCGCGTACCGATTCTATTAATCGTGCGTGCTGTTTATGTCATCTTGAGATTTGAAACTACTTGCAGATGAGGTTAATTTTGTTAAGATTAAAGTCAGTAGGTTGGAAGGTGTCTATTACAATTATATTGGCATGGAGTTAACCCAAGGGAGTAAACTTTGAAATTCGATAGAGAGTGAGGAAACATGAAATGGACTATGTAAAACTGGGGAATACAGGATTGGATGTATCTCGGCTTTGTCTTGGTTGCATGAGCTTTGGTATCGCAGATCGGTGGATTCACCCATGGGTACTTGATGAAGAGCACAGTCGTCCTATAATAAAAAAAGCACTGGAGCAAGGTATCAATTTCTTTGATACGGCGAATGTGTACGCAGATGGAACAAGTGAAGAGATTGTTGGACGAATACTAAATGATTATGCCAATCGTGATGAGATTGTTCTTGCGACAAAGGTTCATTTTCGGATGCATGAAGGTCCGAATGGTGCTGGCCTTTCCCGAAAGGCAATCATGAGTGAAATTGATAAGAGCCTGTTGCGATTAGGAACCGATTATGTAGATCTTTATCAAATCCATCGCTGGGATTACAATACTCCTATTGAAGAGACGATGGAAGCATTACATGATGTTGTTAAGGCTGGAAAAGCAAGATACATTGGCGCTTCTGCCATGTACGCTTGGCAGTTCCTTAAAGCATTACACGTAGCAGAAAAGAATGGATGGACGAAATTTGTATCCATGCAGAATCATCTAAACCTCATATACCGTGAAGAGGAGCGGGAGATGCTACCCCTGTGTAAGGAAGAGAAAATTGGTGTAATTCCATATAGCCCACTCGCATCAGGAAGATTGACGCGTGATTGGTCGGAGTCCACTCATCGTTCCGAAACGGATCAAGTTCAGAAATCTAAATACGATGGTACTTCCAATACGGATCGTGTAATTGTAGAGCGCGTGGCGGCAATTGCAGAGAAACATGGCGTTCCTCGTGCACAAATCGCTCTTGCCTGGTTGTTGCAGAAAGAACCTGTAACAGCTCCAATTATCGGTGCTACAAAAATGTCTCATCTTGAGGATGGAGTAGCTGCTCTATCGATTACGCTTACAACGGAAGAGATAGCATCTCTGGAAGAGCCTTATGTCCCACATCCAGTCATTGGTGCGGAATGAGATAATAAACTATACGGTGGGTGGTAGTGTAGTGAGTAAATTATCAACCATAACGTATGATTGTTCAGAAGGTGAACAGCTAGGGTACAGACATATGCGAAATATTATATAAATGCTTCAGGTCTTTCTTATCTATTCGTTGTAAAAGGCAGCAATCGATCGAGATAAGTTAGCTCAGAACGTCAGAACATCAGAACGTCAGAAACTCAGAACATCAGAACATCAGAACATCAGAACGTCTTTCATGAACTCAATTAGCAGGAAACTCTCCATCTAATTCCCGGGATTCCTCTTTCAATAATGAATTAACTGGAAATTACCCAGTTAATCACTCGAAAATGTAGTTAATTTGGTTGAATACTCTAATCTAACAGGAGTTTCTCCAGTTAGATTGTATATTACTCAACTTCAAACCACTTTAGCTGGAAAAATTCCTTCTAAATATGTCTCTAGCAAACAAAGTATATTTTTTTCTTTCTAAATATGTCTCTATCTAGCTTTAGGAGATTGGCTCTCCGCCATCTGATGCGTGTATAATGACGAATTGGTACATTTGTTCAAGATTAGTCTGCCTAGTGTGACTATGGATGCGTTAAAACAAGAGAGTCACTATTCTTACTCTTACTTTTAGATTGTAAGAGCCCAGAAGTAGATTGTAAGAGTTCAGATGTAGATTATAAGAGTTCAGATAGTTACCTGGTAGACATATGCTACCAGGTTGTTTTGCTATATAGAGTACATCCGTAAAGATAGAATACGTACTACCCATCAATTGGTTTGATTACTTTCGCGGGATTTCCACCTACTACAACGTTATCTGGTACATCTTTGGTTACGACAGCACCCGAAGCGATCACTACGTTATTGCCTATTGTAACACCAGGGTTGATGACGGATCTTCCGCCAATCCAGACATTATGACCTATCGTAACTGGTTTCCCATATTCTGCACCTGTGATTCTTTCCATGGCATTCAATGGATGAGTAGCGGTATAGATATGGACTCCTGGTGCTATGAAACAGTTATCACCGATCCGAATCTCACACACATCTAAAAAGACACAATCAAAATTAGCAAAGAAATTCTCGCCAACATGGATATTATATCCATAATCGCAACGGAATGTAGGTTCAATGTATAGATTGGTTCCTGTCGAACCGAACAGTTCTTTTAGTAGCTCTATTCTTTCTGTATGTTCTGATTCTATTGTTTGATTGAATAACCGGGTTAGTCTCCGTGCGTTTGATCGTTCATTTGTTAATACGGGGTCCATGGCCTGATACAACTCACCATTCAACATTTTCTCTTTTTCTGTTTTCATTGTATTTACAACTCCTTATTATGGCTGGAATCTTATCTGTTAATTTCGGCGATCATGAGGGCTAGTCCAAGTTGCTGTAATCCATGTAAATAATCCTGTTTCCAATCACTGGTGGTCAGTACAGGAAGATGTTCTTCCGGAATATAGGTTGCGCTCTTTGTGATGATTTGGTTTGTGAGAGCTTCGTTTACTTCATCGTTGCAAAAAATAACAGAGTGGGGGTTAATCGTAGCTGCAAAGAAAGCCACCAATCGACTAATCGCATCAATCTTTTCTGTATGATTAATACTTACTTTCCCAGGTTCGCTTCCGCTTTTTAACACTTGCATGAAATTTCGGTCATCATACATGGGCACAAATGAAACTTCCCCTGAGAAAAAGGTACTTCCTCGTACAACATCTCCGTTGATCATAATACCGGCACCAGGACCATTTTGACCGAAATATAAGTAGACTAGAGAGGTATAATCGTGATTATCACTTGTTTTGTTGAATCCATAAACTGCTGCGTTCATATCGTTCTCTACGACGACAGGTATAGAAAAATGATCTTCAAAGTATCCTTTTAAATCATAATTATGGAATTGTTCATAGCCATATATATATATAATTCGACCTTCGTTGACCGAACCAGGAACACCAATCGATATGGCACGGATTCTAGGATATTTCACAATAATATCTTCAATGTACTTCGTTAAGCTTAGAATGTCATCCATGAGGAAACTTAATGTTGTGCCTTGTTCTTTCACTTCTCCAAAGCAATTAAAAACGGTATAATGTGTTTCTGATTTCTCTAAATAGATAGCTAAGCCTAGCATATACTCCGGATTGTAAGCATATCTCTGAGCTCTTCTTCCTCCACTAGAATGATCCAGATCCCCTAGTATAAGTTCCCCGTCATTCACCATTTGTTTTAAAAATTTACTAATAGTAGGGAAGCTAATACCGAGTTGGTGACTCAATTCAACCTTTGTAGAACTTTCATGTGTTAGAAGGGCAGCACGGATATTACGATGGATGACTTTCTTCATATCTTTTGGAGTTGTGAGTAAGTCGTTCAATATCGATTCACCTCCTAAATTCACCTGAAAAAACTGCTTATTAAACATATTTAATAAGCTAGAGCAATAATATCAAAAACTATTTTTATTAGCAATAATGTTAACCTTGCAGATTAAAGAAGGGCATTTGAATAGACAAACAAGAACCGTTATAATTATTTCATGACATAAATTATTTACAGCCCTACATGCATTGGATAGGAAGAATGTGGTTTCAACAATGTCTTTTTTACTTACAGCGAAACGTCTTCTGGGTGGCATATTTCATGCGTTTAAACTTAAAAAGTTCCAGGTATTATTCTTTCTGATTGTGCTCTTGCTGATATCAGGGACGTTATTCTACACCAAAGAAGAAGGACTTTCTGTTCTGGATGCGTTATATTTTTGCGTGATTACGCTAAGCACTGTAGGACATCCTAGCTTTGAACCTCAGACATCCCTTGGCAAAATTCAAAATCTTCACCATGATCTATATCATCGTGGGAACAGGTCTGTTCATAGGAATGGTGGGTCATATGCCGTCTTTGAAAAAGGACGGCTTTTCCAGTTCAACTTGGTTGTCAGATGAACGTCACGAATGGTATGTAATTTCCTTTAAATCCCTATGATATAATGTAATCAATTGATTTGAATCAGAACTTAACTATGGAAGTAGGTGTCAATGCGTTGAGAACAATCGTTGTGATAGGTGGAGGAGTAACCGGATTATCCACCACTTACTATCTACAGAAATCTGTACAGAAGAGTAACTTAGACGTTAAGATCGTGCTGATAGAAGGTAGTGATCGGCTTGGTGGCAAGATTAGAACACTCCATGATGGAGAGTTCACAATGGAGTCCGGTGCGGATTCTATCGTAACACGTAAGACAAATGTCGCTCCCCTGATTGAGGAACTTGGTCTTCAAGATGAAGTTGTATATAATGCAACAGGAATATCCTATATCTATACAGAAGGTAAACTTAAGCAAATTCCGAAAGATTCAGTATTTGGAATACCCTTAAGTATCGAATCGCTTGCCAAGACAGACTTAGTCTCCGCTGAAGGTAAGGTTGAGGCACTTAAAGATTTGTACATCCCCAATGACAAGTTTACGAAAGATGATTCTGTTGGTGATTTTCTTGAAGCTTTTCTAGGAAAGGAACTTGTGGAGAAGCAAATTTCACCTGTCCTCTCAGGAGTATATTCTGGAAAGCTGGATGATCTAACGATTGCATCAACTCTTCCTTATCTAATCGACTATAAGAATGAATATGGTAGTATTATTCAAGGATTATCAGCAAATAAGGCCCAATTCCAAGGGAAAGGCGATAAGAAATTCATGTCTTTCAAGAATGGGGTATCTGCATTAATTGACTCTATGGAGCAGAACTTGTCTGATATAGAGATCATCAAAGGGATTCAAGCTGAACGAGTAGATAAGTACGGAGATCAATACCGGGTATCACTTGCAAATGGTCGTAATCTGGATGCAGATGTGGTTGTACTTGGAACCATGCATTCCACTGCTCAAGCATTGCTCCAAGATGAGGAATTGAACGAGGATTTCAATCAATTATTTAATAGTTCTCTCATCAGTGTGTATCTAGGATTCGATATCCCAGACGGTCAACTACCAGCAGATGGAACGGGATTCATTACAAACAACAGCGACGATGTGAAATGCAATGCCTGCACATGGACAAGCCGCAAATGGGAGCATACATCCGAGCATCAACGTCTTCTAGTTAGATTATTTTATAAGAGTTCAGGACCCCATTATGATACGTTGATCAAGCTCTCAGAAGAGGAGTTACTGGAAGTTGCACTGCATGACATTCAGATCAGTCTTGGTATTACAGGACAACCTATGACTTACGATGTGACGAAATGGCACGATGTAATGCCGAATTATCATATCCGTCATCATCAGATCGTAGAATCTCTTGAGGAGAAGATGGCTACACACTATCCAAATGTGATCCTCGCTGGATGTTCTTATTACGGTGTGGGTATTCCGGATTGTATTGCGAATGGCGAGAAGACGGCAGAACTTATTCATGAGAAGCTTAGTTCGAATTCGAGTTCGAATGCTTCGATGAAGTAGATTGAATTAGCTAATGGCGATGGCATGTGTGCGAAGCCAAACGGTCTTATTCAGAAAGTGACATCGTATTTTGTTAATCAGGTGGGTGTCACGATTTGCGATGAAGAAATGGATCTTAATAGTCCAAAAAGGAACAGACGGTACTTGTGCCGTCTGTTCCTTTTTTATTGATTGTCAGCTAATCAGAATGAACTCACCTTATGAAGGTACTATGTGGATCGATAAAAGAGACTCTTCGTCCTATATTTCCCCGATATCCGTGCCAAATGGATAGTTTTCTTTTCCACAATAGCGAATACAAACTAGAACTGATTGCAATTATGAACATGATAGTAACAATGATAAAGACGATATAATATGAACCTGTTTTATCAAAAATGTAGCTAAATAAAGTAGTACCACATGCTACACCCAATGGTGAAGCAGACATGATGGTTGTATAGATCGAAGCATAATCACGATTTCCAAATACTTCGCGTATAACGACGGGCGGTAATAGTGTGCTACCTGAGAAACCAATACCAAATAATAAACTGCCAAGATAAAGTGAAGTTACACCCAGTGAATCGCTAATTAATAAGACAATCACACCGAGCAGTCCTCCACCAATCTCAGTTAAGAGTGCAAGTTTCACGTTAATAGCCCCAAGTAAGAATTTACCTCCGGTTTGACCGATGGTAACGCAGGTCACGACGGTTGCTGCAAGTGTAGCACTAAATCCATTTGACTGTACGAAGTTAGGTACATGAAAACTCACGGTTGATGCTAATCCGAATAATCCAGTAAAGAGCATAATTAAATAAAAAGCACCTGATTTCTGAGCTACAGATTTTGTTACGCCAGCTTCGGGTGCTACTGATATTGCAGAATTTTCTTTTTCTTCACTAGTACCTAGGGCTGTCATATTTAATTCAGAGGGATCTTTATGAATAATGAAAATAGAGAATGGGAGGATTAAGATAGCCACAATCATACCTAATAACATATAAGTGCTTCTCCAGCCAATCGAATCAATAAGTACCCCTGTAATAGGAGCGAATATGGCTCCCCCAATACCCATGAAAGCCATACCAATACCAAGTAATACACCTGAAATATAGAATGGGAATACGGAGTGATAGGTACCCATTAATCTAAAAGCTAAAGCGTTAATAATCCCCGTACTCGTTAATAAAATACGTAAATCGACGTTTTTTTAATATTTTACCCGCAAAAGGAAGAAATAGGGTTACGGTGAAATACATCAATGTAGTATACAAACTGATTTCTGCAATTCCAACACCAAGATCTGCGCTCACTGCACGATATAGAAGTCCTGCACAGCTTACGATAATTCCTGCACTTGCTGCATAGATGGCGGCACTTGCCACCAGGATCCACCAAGCATAGTGAATACCTTTTTTCTTATTATTCATGATATATCTCCTCCCGTTAAAAAAGATCTGATGTCATCAGATCTTCTCCGAACCCAATATTATTTTAATAATATTGTTTTATTGAATTGTGAATCCACCGTCGATTGGTACGGCAACACCACTCATAAATTTAGCTTCATCAGAGGCTAAGAATACAGCTAAATCAGCTACTTCATCAACTTGACCAAAACGTCGAGTGGGTACAGGCTCTTTGGAAATATTAGCTAATACATCCTTAACTAATGGTGTTTCAATGGTGCCTGGACAAATGGCATTGATCTTAATACCATAACGAGCATATTCAGAAGCTAAATGTTTGGTATAACCTATTACAGCATGCTTGGTAGCTGTATACGCTGCGCCACCTTTACCAGCCACTAAACCAGCGACAGATGCAATATTAACAATGGATCCTGTACCACGTTCAATCATGCTAGGTAATACGGCATTCGAAATTTCAAATACACTTGTTAAGTTGATATTAACTAAGAAATTCCATTGTTCTAATGATGTATCTAAAGATGTGGCATACTTATCAAATACACCAGCATTGTTTACTACAATATCAATTGGGCCAAATGAATCTACTGCAGATTTCACCATGTTTTGAATGTCTTCTGTTTTTGTTACATTCACAGCAACGGCGACCGCTTGTCCACCGAATGCTTCAATCTCTTTTGCAACTGCTTTAGCACCCTCAATGTTTAAATCTGCGACGATGACTTTAGCGCCTTCTTGTGCAAAACGAATAGCTTCTTCTCGACCCATACCTGATGCGGAACCTGTTATAATCGCAACTTTACCTTTTAATCTCATTCTATATACAACCCCTTCTTATTCGAATACAATGCATTAACGACCATATTCTAGCTCAAAAAGAATCAGTTAACTTATTAGCATTGCATGATGTATCTTTTATCGGATTGAATCAGGATTTTAGTTTTAGAAAATTAACAGATTCGTATTGCGAACAAATGCATTTCAGTCCTTTATATCAATATGAAGTGGAGGAGCCAACTATTATTTTGCAACTCGTGAAAAATGGACGTGGTATTTCCTTTTCTCCTAAATCATCTATTAATCTTTATCCAGATCACATTAAGCATTTACGAATTGAACAATCATCATTCAAGAGGACTATTGGTCTTGCGATTCATCGTTATCAATATCGGTCAAATTTGACGACTGAATTCATTAACCATTGTAAGGAGTATTACGACGGAATATAAAGTGAATAACAGGAAATGTGGACCACCGTCAAGAAAGTAGACACTCCGTTAAGAAATTTATTACGCATTCTTCTTCTTTTGAAAGAGCGCAGCAAAGCGAACCGGCGATAAATAACCAAGTTTACTGTGGATACGTTTACGGTTATAAAAGAATTCAATATACTGAAAGATTCCATCATATGCTTGCTT
>NZ_JCAIUL010000018.1:0-72122 GCF_059445505.1 Paenibacillus sp. Y301
CCGTCTGTTTTTTGAATTCCTCATTAAACCGTTGTCGTTGTTCCCTCATAAAAGGACACCTCTTTCTTTGTTA
The DNA here is from genome assembly GCF_059445505.1 of Paenibacillus sp. Y301. Taxonomy (NCBI): domain Bacteria; kingdom Bacillati; phylum Bacillota; class Bacilli; order Caryophanales; family Paenibacillaceae; genus Paenibacillus; species Paenibacillus sp. Y301. The sequence goes on from NZ_JCAIUL010000018.1 coordinate 74, forward strand.
AGTAAATTATCCAGTTTCTCTTAACAGGTGTCCACTTTTTATTCTAGCTACATAATTCCATCTAACCTACCTCCCGAGGGCATCACTAGTTACATTAACAGGAGAATTTCCTGTTATTCGTCTTCCGCATCTATCAAGCTCACCTTATATTGCATCAATACTCCATCAAGCTCACCCTCCACTTCATCCAACTCGTCTTTCTTATCATCAAGTATGAACTTCGGAGTCTACTTTAATTAATATTATTAACGGTTCATCATCTGGATGTTACAAATGCAGGTAACCTGTTTGCACACGTAACCATTGCAATACCCATTGCAGCACCATATCCTCCACGGAAATTTCTGTATTGAACTTAGCTTTCTAATGCTCTAATACCAAGAGAGGGTTAACGGCATCGGAATATAGATGCAATTAGATCTGGTGCGCTGGTCATACCTTATTTGTTCCTTATATTTCAGAAAGAATAGACCGAACCTCTAGCTAGAGGTTCGGTCTATTCTCTTATCTATCTGAATCTCATGACACCCTTCATAAGCAAAAGTTAACTAAATACTTCTATATTTTTACTTCGTTCCGTATCACGTTCAAGGACCGGTTTCAAATACTTGCCCGTGTAAGATTGTTCTACTTTCACAATCTGTTCTGGTGTACCTGTAGCTATAATGGTTCCACCTCCACTACCGCCTTCTGGACCTAGATCAATTAGATAATCTGCTGTCTTTATGACATCCAAGTTATGTTCAATAACGAGGACTGTTTCTCCAGAATCAACAAGACGATGTAGCACAGTCAATAGTCGATCTATATCATCAACATGAAGACCCGTGGTAGGTTCATCAAGAATATACAATGTCTTACCTGTACTTCGACGGTACAGTTCTGATGCAAGCTTCACACGTTGAGCTTCACCACCTGAAAGTGTCGTTGCTGGCTGTCCCATTTTGACATAACCCAGTCCCACATCAAGGATCGTCTGCAGCTTACGGTGAATACGTGGGATGTTCTTAAAGAATTCAGTAGCATCTTCAATCGTCATATCTAATACTTCTGCAATACTTTTGTTTTTATATTTAACTTCTAACGTTTCTCGGTTATATCGCTTGCCTTTACATACTTCACAAGGAACGTAAACATCCGGCAGGAAATGCATCTCAATCTTAATAATTCCATCCCCACGACATGCTTCGCAACGGCCACCCTTCACATTAAAGCTGAATCGACCCTTCTTATAACCACGTATCTTAGCTTCGTTGGTCTGAGAGTAAATATCTCTAATGTCATCAAATACACCCGTATAGGTAGCTGGGTTAGACCTTGGCGTACGCCCGATAGGTGATTGATCAATATCAATAACCTTATCCAAATGTTCTAATCCTAGAATTTCCTTATGCTTACCAGGGCGTGCTTTGACAGCTCCGTTTAGTTCACGAGCAAGCTTCTTATACAGAATTTCGTTAATCAATGTCGACTTCCCTGAACCAGACACACCAGTTACTGCACTAAATACACCTAATGGAATCTTCACGTTAAGGTTCTTAAGATTATTCTCTTTAGCACCCTTAATCTCTAACCAACGATCTTCAGGCTTGCGCCGGTTCCTATTTACAGGAATGAACTTACGTCCACTAAGATATTGGCCCGTTAAAGAGTCAGGATGATCCATAATTTCTTGTGGTGTACCTTGGGCTATTACTTGTCCACCATGAATCCCAGCCCCTGGACCAATGTCAATAATATGATCCGCAGCCATCATCGTATCTTCATCATGTTCAACAACAATTAGCGTATTCCCCAAATCTCTCATGTGCTGAAGTGTCGCTATTAATCGATCGTTATCACGTTGATGGAGACCAATACTTGGTTCATCTAGTATATAAAGAACTCCCATTAAGCTGGATCCAATCTGAGTGGCTAGCCGTATACGCTGCGCTTCCCCACCTGATAACGTCCCTGCTGCACGACTTAAGGATAGATAGTCTAATCCTACATTCACCAGGAACCCAAGTCTGCTATCGATCTCCTTCAAGATCATATTCGCAATCATGGTCTCCTTCTCACTTAGCACCAAACTATTAAATAAATTCATGGCCTCCCCGATGGAAAGACTCGTCACGTCTGCTATGTTATGACTGTCTACCGTCACAGCCAAAATTTCTTTCTTCAGTCGATGACCTTTACATACCTCACACGGCTTAGCACTCATGAATCCCTCAATGAATTCACGAATCCCTTCCGAGGCAGTATCACGATATCGACGTTCAAGATTCGGAATAACTCCTTCAAAGACGACTAGCGCTTCCTTACGCTGCCCGAAATCATTCTCATATTTAAAACGAATCTTCTGATCTCCTGTACCATGCAATAACTTGTCCATCTCTTCTGGCTTGAGCTCACTTACAGGCACATTCTGCGGAATCTTGAAATGTTCACATACCGATTTCAAGAACTGAGGATAATAATTCGATGTGCTTCCTGTCCACGCTACGAATGCACCATCCTCAATCGATTTACTCATATCTGGTATAAGTAAATCTTGATCGACAATCATTTTGACACCTAAACCATCACATTCGGGGCAAGCTCCAAATGGACTATTGAAAGAGAACATCCTTGGTGATAATTCTTCCATACTGAATCCACAAATAGGACAAGCGAAATTTGAACTGAATCGCAGTTCTTCTTCCCCCATGACATCAACTAATAATTGTCCTCCCGAAAGCTTCAAAGCTGTCTCAATGGAATCTGCAAGTCTTGCTTCTACATCGTCCTTGACGACAATACGGTCTACAACGATTTCTATCGTATGTTTCTTATTCTTCTCAAGTTCAATATCTTCAGAGAGGTCTCTAAGTTCGCCATTAACCCGTACCCGAACAAAACCCTGCTTGCTAATATCTGCAAACAATGACTTGTGTTCACCTTTGCGTCCGGATATGATGGGCGCTAACAACTGTAGTCTCGTCTTCTCTGGATATTGCATAATTCGGTCAACCATTTGTTCTATCGTCTGTGATGTAATCTCAATACCGTGTGTTGGGCAATGAGGATGACCTACTCGAGCAAATAATAAGCGCAAATAATCATAAATCTCAGTCACGGTTCCCACGGTGGAGCGAGGATTGCGACTTGTAGTCTTCTGATCAATGGAAATCGCTGGTGACAACCCTTCAATGGAATCCACATCAGGTTTCTCCATCTGGCCTAGAAATTGACGTGCGTAGGCTGAGAGAGACTCCACGTAACGCCGTTGGCCTTCAGCATAAATCGTATCGAATGCCAAAGAGGATTTACCGGAGCCACTCAGCCCTGTTAACACCACAAAGCGATTTCTCGGAATGGTGATATCAATATTTTTCAGATTGTGGGCTCTAGCGCCCTTAATAATAATATTTTCACTTGCCAACGGTTATCAGCTCCTTATCATCTTTCACACTTGTGTAGAGAGCGATTCATCCTCGATCGCGTATCACTTATTTATTTTTAATCAGCTTTTAACTCTAATAAGGCATCACGTAACTCTGCCGCTCTTTCGAATTGTAGGTTCTTGGCTGCTTCCTTCATCTCTACCTCAAGCCGCTCTATCACGGACAGACGATCTCTCTTCGACATCTTCGAGACATTTCCTGTGAGATAATCAGCTTTGGATTCAGCAACCTTCGTAGCTTCAATGACATCGCGAATCTTCTTCTGAATCGTCTGTGGCGTTATTCCATGCTCTTCGTTGTATGCAATCTGAATCGTACGTCGACGAGCCGTTTCATCAATGGCCTTGCGCATAGAATCTGTAATCTTATCACCATACATAATGACATAACCCTCTGAGTTACGTGCCGCTCGTCCACTAGTCTGGATAAGGGAGCGCTCTGATCGAAGGAATCCTTCTTTATCGGCATCCAGAATAGCAACAAGAGATACCTCGGGTAAATCAAGACCCTCTCTAAGTAAGTTAATACCCACTAATACATGAAACGTACCGAGACGTAAGTCACGAAGGATTGCCAACCGTTCTAACGTCTTAATATCGGAATGTAGGTACCTAACCTTGATGCCAATTTCCTTCAAATAATCTGTTAGATCCTCTGACATCTTCTTCGTTAGTGTAGTAACAAGCACTCGTTCATCCCGTTCTATCCGAAGTCTGATCTCTTCGATAAGGTTATCAATCTGACCCTTCGTAGGTCGAACTTCGATAATGGGATCTAGAAGACCTGTTGGACGAATAATCTGCTGTACCATCGTCTCACAATGCTCGAGCTCGTACGGACCTGGTGTAGCTGATACATAGACGATCTGGTTAACCTTCTCTTCGAACTCCTCGAATCTTAATGGACGATTGTCTAGTGCAGAGGGTAACCGAAAGCCATGTTCTACAAGCATGGTCTTTCGCGCACGGTCACCATTATACATTCCTCGAATTTGAGGCAATGTTACATGTGACTCATCAATAACGACTAGCATATCATCTGGAAAGTAGTCCATTAATGTATAGGGGGTTGCTCCTGGTTCACGGAATGTTAGCGGTCCTGAGTAGTTCTCAATCCCAGAACAGAATCCAACTTCATTCATCATCTCAATATCATATCTTGTGCGTTGCTCTAACCTTTGAGCCTCTAATAACTTTCCTTGGGACTTCAGTACTTCCAATCGCTCTTCGAGCTCTCGTTCAATATTAATTAAGGCAATCTTCATCGTTTCTTCTTTTGTCACGAAGTGAGATGCTGGGAATATTGCAATATGATCTCTTTCTCCCACAAGCTCACCTGTTAACACATCAATTTCAGTAATTCTCTCCACTTCATCGCCGAATAATTCAACGCGAACGGCCTGTTCTCCTTTGGAAGCAGGAAATATTTCTATTACATCACCGCGGACACGAAACGTACCACGCACAAAGTTGAGATCATTACGTTGATATTGAATATCGACAAGTCGACTCAGAATCTCATTGCGAGATTTCTCCATCCCAACACGTAAAGAGAGTAACAAATCTGAATATTCACGTGGTGATCCTAAACCGTAGATACACGAGACACTCGCTACGATAATAACATCGCGACGTTCAAACAATGAACTTGTCGCCGAGTGACGAAGTTTATCAATTTCTTCATTTATGCTTGAATCCTTCTCAATATAGGTATCTGTTGAAGGAATATAGGCTTCAGGTTGAAAGTAGTCGTAATAACTGACAAAGTAATCCACCGAATTATTAGGGAAAAACTCCTTAAACTCTGCTGCAAGTTGTGCGGCCAACGTCTTATTATGTGCAATTACAAGCGTAGGGCGATTGACCTTAGAGATCATTTGAGCAATAGTAAACGTCTTGCCGGTACCCGTTGCACCCAACAATGTTTGCTCTTTCTGACCATTCTTAATCCCCGTTACCAACTCCTCAATGGCAGTCGGCTGATCGCCTTGCGGAGAGTATTCCGATTCAAGCTCAAACTGCTTGTTACTAATCACAATATCACTCATTGCACAATACCACCTTTTTCATCTAAAATAGTTAAAGTTTATGTCGAGTTTTCCCGATATATATTATAATAAGTAATATTCAACTTTATAAGAATATCTGTTCCCATTTATTATACTCGGATCAGATAGGAATGCAAATCCAAACAATGAGATTGGAGTGGTTAACAACAATGGATATCGTTACAATATTTGGCTTAATAGCAGGCCTTGCCGCATTAGTCGGAGGCTTCTTATTGGAAGGGGGGGCATTTACAGGATTATTTCAACAGACAGCAGCACTCATCGTATTCGGTGGGACCATTGCAGCTGTTGTCATTAGTTTTCCAGCTGCAAGATTGAAGACTCTTCCTCAAGCGATTCGTTATGCATTCGTTCGACAAGAGAATGATATGGACCAATTAGTTGAAGATCTTGTTGATATGGCAAATACTTCACGCCGCAGTGGTGTATTGGCTCTTGAACGTATGTCACAAGATCATTCTAATGCATTCCTTAGCGAAGGTATGCAGATGGTGGTAGATGGAACAGATCCTGTACTTGTCAAACAGATTTTAGAAATTGAAATGGATCGGGCTGAATTAAAGCACGAAGGATATGCCAAAATATTCGATTCCGCCGGTGGTTACGCGCCTACGATGGGGATTATCGGTACAGTCATGGGACTTATTCATGTACTTGGCAGTCTTTCTGATCCGACAGGATTAGGTCCGTCCATTGCCGTTGCTTTTATCGCCACACTTTACGGTGTAGCGAGTGCTAACCTTATCTTTTTGCCCATTGCATCCAAAATTAAATCGCGAAGTGCTGATGAAATTCAGAATATGGAGCTTCTTCTTCAAGGTATTCTTGCGATTCAGAACGGAGAACACCCTCAAATTGTCCGTAAAAAGATTTCATTCGGAACGAGTAAGACGAAGGACTTCAGCTTTGCTCCTTCATCCCCTTCAATGAAGAGAGGGATTCTAGATGAGACAACAGACTAGAGTGCAAACTCGTCGTCGCGGAAGACATACAGAAGATAGCAGTCGAGATCGTTGGCTCATTACCTATTCAGATCTAATTACGCTTCTGCTGATCTTCTTCATTATGATGTATGCTATGAGTACCCTGGATAAAAGTAAATATACGGATATTATTCAATCTCTTCAAACGACATTCTCTGCCGGTGATTCTATTCTGGAGCAAGGATCCGGGGTGACGGGTACTGCCGATAGTTATACACATAAGAATCCCAATACAGCGGCAATACCGCAGCCCGAGAAAGCTGCAGCGGCAACTAAGCTAACCGAACGTGAACAAGCTTTCAGAGAACAGGAACTTGAATTACAAGGATTAATGTCCGTCATTTCTACATATGTGACCGACAATAAATTACAGAATCAGATTTTTGTGGCGGATGAGCCCCAAGGGATCTCAATCACCCTGAGTGATCAGTTCGTATTTGATGCTGGTAGAGCTGACCTCAAACCTGAATCTGCTCCTGTGTTAGCCAAGCTTGCAAGTCTTTTCAAGAATCTAGGAACTACTGTTAGTATTGAAGGCCATACTGATAACTTACCTATCACCTATTCACCTAAATATCACGACAACTGGGATTTATCAGGGGCACGTGCACTTTCGATTCTACGCTTCTTTCTAGAGAAAGGGCATCTTAGCCCCGAGGGATTCCAATACGCAGGTTATGCGGATACACGACCCGTTGGAGATAATACAACTACCGAAGGTCGTCAGAATAATCGGCGTGTAGAAATTATTGTTCTTCGTCAATTGCAAAAAGAGTAAAACATCGTATGTCCTATCAAAACATATAGATTGATGCACAAGAAAATGCAGATCAGTAATCAACCTGATAAGCTCCCATCAGAGTAGACAGTAGAAAAAAAACTTCTACTACTATAATGATGGGAGCTTTTCTATGTCTAAAAGAAGTCCTACTCCTTTAGATCAACGTCATAATCAGTGCTTGAATGATCATTTTTCTGGTAAAATAAATCATCAACCGGATATTGTGTCATGAGGAAGCGGTATATAATCAAGAAAGCCGCTACACACCAACCCCCGTATCACTCGGTCGTAGCACAACAGATCCAATCGCAAGCAGAATTGCCGCCATCAACCCTAGAATAGCCAAGGGTAACCAGATTTCCGACAATTGGCCACCTGAAGCGATTCTCTCCACTGATTCGATTACCCACTTCTGCGGAACGAAATTAGCTGCCTTTTGTAAGTATTCAGGCACGATGGATAATGGCCAGAAACATCCTCCAATCATACATGTTGGCGTAATGATCATTGAATTAATCATAGCTGCATTATTGGGGTTTCGTACCAACCCAGCCACAGTACTAGCAATACCCATGGCTACTAACATGAAAGACCCTAAGATGAGTACGTGTGTTAAGAAGGGAATATTATACTCGTAGCCCAACACCCATCGACTCAATATGAGAATCGTGAGAATTTGAAGAATGCCAACAAAGAGACTACCTAACATATGACCCAGTGCGATTTGGTATGTCCTTACTGGAGCGGTATAAATACGTGCCAATGTTCTATTTCTACGATCATCCAATATCATTCGGACGATACCGGACACCAATCCCATCATGAACATAAGTGTAAATCCCGTTACATTGAGAAGACCAGGTTTAACATAGAGATTAAAGTCCGTTTTCTCCGATGTGATTGAGTGTTTACTTATTTCTTGTAAACCTTTTCCCAAGATCTCCAGCGATTCACCCGTGTCTATATTCATTGAACGGATCATGCCTGCTGTTTGTTCTAACCTTCCGACTAGACTATTTAAGCTCAGTTTGAGCGTATAGCTCACTTCGCTACTCATCAGTTCAAATACCTGTATGTCTAGTGTATTTCCTTGAAGCAATTGCACGCTGAAATCTGAAGGAATCCATATTCCGAGTTCCTCTTTATCTTTTACAACTGCGTGCCGGAGTTCATCTTCTCCCTGCAAAGGCTTCAGCCTATACTCCCCACTTCTAGACAGTTCATCAATGATATGTTGCCCTACCGGACCGAGATCCTGATTCACATAAGGAATCGTCACCTTCGAGTCACCACTCTGACCCATCAACCCAATGGTAGCGGCTACCACGATACACGGGAGAATAATAAACATCATAAACCCCTTCTTGGTTCCAATAATTCTTCTGACCATATTCACAGCAATCGTTAAGCTATGCATGGTACCCCACCTTTCGATATACAACAGCTGTAACACCCAATAGCGCTACGCATATCCATGACAGAACGCCTATACTCGACATAATTTCAGACGTATTTCCATGTAACATGATTTGCAAAATACTCTCCATCCCCCAATGATTCACCGTTAGTTTTCCGATACTCTGCAAAATACCCATCGGAATGGGAATAAATCCCCCACTAAAGAATGTCATTACTGTAATCATAAATTGGAAAATGTTATTCGCACTTGAACTATTCTTCGCGGTGAAGGATACAAGAGCTGCGATCGTCATCGATGCAACAATGATTAACATACAGGTTATTGCTAACAACAAAGGCTGTTCTCCCCAGTACGTTCCATATAATGTCGAGGATACGGTAATAATCACAATCGTCTGAACCATTGCAACAATACTACTTCCAATCATTTTTCCTACTAATATTTGAATATGCGGTACGGGCATTGACTGTAAACGATATAATGTATGGTTATCCTTTTCTTCATATAGACTGCTACTAGCCGTGCTACCCGCATAGAGTAGGAACATCATTAACATCGCCACTGCATAATACTGCGAAGCTGAGTAAGTGGATGCCTCATCACTTAATTTACCTACTGTGACATAGGAACGAGCATCCTCAGGCGAAGATGAAGCAGGTATTGCTTCTTGACTCATATCCAGCGTCTCCATGACAGCCATAATCCCTTGTGCATGATTAATTTCATCCAAGAAGTTATCAAATATGGTTCCTACAACCCTATTCGCCATTCTGTCACTTCCAAGCATCAGCTGGAGCTTCGCTTCCTCTCCCTTCATCACTAACTGATCGAAATCAGTAGGAACGGTCACGACATAATCTACTTCTTTCGATCGTAACAACTTCTCCGCTTCGGACGTCGTAGATACATTGCTCAACGAAATCATTTTCACAATTTCGGGACTGCGTAGAAAGGCATGTAACTGAGAGGTTAGTTCTGTGCTATCGCCTACATAATCTACAATGGCAACCTTGACAGGCTCAAGATCAAGTGTTTCATCATTTGAACTAAAGAAGCTTGAAAGGGCTGTGCCTAGTATAAATATTAATAGTAATGGTAATAGAAAAAGATTGAGAACCACCGAACGCGATTGTAACATTCTCCTTAGTTCAAACCATGCAATCATCCACATATTCATCTACTCTCACCCCCTAATCGCGCAACTTACGACCTGTCAGATTTAGAAAAAGAGACTCGAGATTAGGTTCTTCACATGCCAGCGACTGTATAATGACATTGTGCTTGGCACAGATGAATAGAATATCTTGTAATTCCCGTTGAGACGATTCCACATATAACTCCATTACATCTTCCTTAGTCGAGACTCTTGATATTCCTGGATGAAGCTTCAACTCGTCGATCACAGCTTCTGAAATCTGCGTTGCCTGAATCACAATCTTCTCCACACTTGATAAACGTTCTCGCAACTCATGCTGTGTGCCACATGCAATCACATGTCCTTGATCCATAATGGCTACACGATCGCAGATGGCGTCTACCTCTTCCATGTAATGACTTGTATAAATAATCGTCGATCCCATTTTATTTAATGTCCGAACAGATTCAAGAATATGATTCCGCGACTGAGGATCGATACCTACCGTAGGTTCGTCCATGATAATTAACTTGGGATGATGCATAATTGCACATGCAATATTTAACCTTCTTTTCATTCCTCCCGAGAAAGTCGCTGGTAGTTCCTTAGCTCGATCCTGAAGGCCGACGAACTCTAATGCTTCCTCTACACGTTCCTTCAGTAGTTTTCCCCGAAGTCCATACAATTTGGCAAAGAAGGTAACATTCGTTGTCGCAGACATCGTCTCATATACCGCTAAATCCTGAGGAACAAGGCCAATCTGTTTCTTTACATCAAGAGGTCGGTCAGATACCGATATTCCATCGACATGAATACTTCCATGATCTAATTTCATTAACCCGCTCATCATGTTAATCGTTGTACTTTTTCCAGCCCCATTCGGCCCTAATAGACCAAATATTTCGCCTTCCTGGATACTTAGATTTAAATGATCTACCGATATATTCGTGTCATACCGTTTAACAACATCCTTAATCTCCACAAACGCCATAATCATTTCCCCTTCATCCTCGGCTTATAGTTCTCATTGTACGGAAGTTCAATCGATCTGAGAGGTACTAAAGGTCATACGTTGTAGGTGACGAAAGTCATCTCCTTCCACATTCTGGTCCTATGCTATAATAAAACCATCTAGGCTTATTTCGACTTATAAAGGATGTTGCTATCTTGTCCTCCTATCTAACTATTCTTCGCTACGGCTTGATCATAACGGCCGGATGTATCTCTATGTACATATATCAATACGACAATAATGGGATCTTCCTATTCACGTTGCTACTTTATTTACTCCTCGTTGTCATGGGTCGATTCACGCTCAACCATTCTGCCAAAAGACTTCTATCCTGCTTAGAAATCCTATTCTCTGTCTGGTTATGCCACACCTATGGGTATTTAATGTTGTTTGTTTCTCTTTCTTCCCTATTTGTCTATATTCGATTACCACATCGCTTGATCAGCTTGGTCATGTTAAGTATCCATGTCATTCTTTTAAATATAACCTTTCAACATGAGCAACCCCTATGGATCATCTGCTTCAACTGTATACTCCTGTTAACTGCCGCATTATTAGGACTATTACAACTTTCCGTTACCCGGCATGAGGTTACTGTTCATCTCTATGACGAACTTCGGAAGAAACACTACGAATTAGAAGAAACACGTAAGCGCCTCGTAGAATTTAGTCATCACGTGGAGGCTTCTGCCCAATCAGGAGAACGTGACCGAATCGCTAGACAACTTCATGACGATATTGGTCATCGCTTAATCCGAATCAAAATGATGATGGAAGCAGCCATTCAGATTATGCCTTCTAATTATTCTAAAGGGATGGAAATGATGCTTCAGATTCGAGACCAGCTATCAGACAGCATGGACGACATGCGTAATACGGTGAAGAGAATGCGTCCTCCGACTTCTTTGAAGGATGAATATGCCATTGATCGATTGCTCGAAGAGACAGGGCGTGAGACCGGGATTCATACGTCCCTTACGATTGAAGGAGACCCCTTTCAACTGTATCCAAGCCTTCAAATTGTATTATACAAAAATGCGAAAGAGGCGATAACGAACGCTCTCAGGCATGGTAACGCTTCTTCGGTGGAGATCACGCTTACCTTCAGAAATGGTGAAGTAAGTATGTATGTCAGTAACAATGGTGCTACTGCATTACCTTCCTATACGAATACAAGACAACAAGGAATGGGCTTAAGTGGGATGCAAGAACGTGTTCAACTCGTAGGAGGGCGTATGGATATTCAATGGGAACACCCCTTTACTATCACAACCATACTTCCCGTATACAAGAATAAGGAAATCATTTAGAACAAGGGGGACATTCTAGTTGATATCATTAATGATCGTAGATGATGATGAGTTCATTCGTGAGAGTCTGAAAGTATTCATGGCCATGGATGTTGATATTCAGGTCGTAGGTTGTGCCGCGAACGGTGCGGATGCCGTAGAACTTATGCAATCGGGGATCCATGTGGATGTTGTACTTATGGATATTCGTATGCCTATATGTGACGGGGTGGAAGGAGCCAAACGAGTAAAGGAGCAATTTCCTCATACACGTGTACTTATGCTGACTACTTTTGATGATGACGAGTATATTATTCAAGCGTTAGAGAATGGCGCAAGTGGTTACTTACTCAAGAACATTCCTCCAGAACGCATTATTCATGGTATTAAAACAGTATACAAAGGTGATATTCTGATCCATCCTGATATCGCTCGTAAATTGACGGCATTCCTTCGTCCTGCTGCTTTTTCTAGCCCACAGACGTCAGAAACTTCCGCTGCTCTGAGGTTGGAGCCATACGGCCTGACTCCTATGGAACAGCGTATCGTCCGTCATATTGCAGAAGGGCTCTCAAATAAAGAAATCGCCCAGACATGTTTCCTGAGCGAAGGTACGGTAAAAAATTATATTACAGAGGTGTTAAGCAAGTTACAGCTGAGAGATCGAACTCAGATTGCTATTCTATACCTCAAAGATGATGTGAACTAAGAATTAAGAACGAAACTAGCTAGCCTGTCTACTATCGATCCCATGGATATCGTATAACAGGTTCGGGTAAATCTGAGTCTTTCTCTAGCTCCACAGTTGCTGCTATCTCCGCTATGGCAAGCGTCACCTGCTTCTCAGCTGTCTGAGCATCGTCTCTTAAGGAAGAACGTTTACGAGTGTTTAATCTCATACTGATAATCTGAAAAATGCTAACAGGACTCATGCGAGCGGTCACACTAACATCTTGGCCTGGTGCCAGAATAACACCTAACTGATGATGATCCCCTGCATAAATAGCACGTTGGAGATATTTACTCTCTCCAGCTAAGTTCTGAACTTCCAACTTACAGAAAGCAGGATTCATACGCAAGGAACTATGAAGCTGTTCCTTCGTACGGAGAGTTACGCCATTCACTTTCAGCAAGGTCTCTCCAGGTACAATACCAAGTTCCTCTGCTGGACTATTAGGAACGATAGAAAATACACGCAGCCCCTGAGTGGGATGGACAAATATTGAACTGCGTCGCTGTTCTTCTAAACGACTGAGCCAGATCAATCCTTCATGTATTAAGAAACTGGCTAGTGCTGCAACAATCATAAGCGGACTCCACCACGCAGAGAGTAAACTAAGTGCAAGAAGAATGATACTGTACTGGAGTAGCCTTTTGAATGTGATATTCGCCTTTTGTCTCGGTAACAAACTCTGTGTCATTTCTCCAAATCCAATCATGATCGGGAGCGCTAACAGACTGAAGCCTCCACTCCAATCACCGCCTCCTAATAAAGGTGTCCAGGGTAAGACACTTCCTGTTGTCTGGGCTGGAATGAGTAGAAATAGAGGTAGCGGCCAAAAAGCTTGCATCTGATATCCTCCGACTAACTTTCCACGTTTACTCTCAACGAGTAATGGCATGGCGAATGATGGACCTTGTTTCTTCACGAGAATAGCCTCTGCCAAATGCAGCACAGCTACCAAAGCTAGAAGAGCAGGTATATCTAAATCCCTCACCGTTTCCACAATCGTCCCCATAGACGACGACACAGGTTGCCATTCTGGAAAGAAACCCACGATAAACTGTATGACACCTAATATGCCAATGGCATAAGCGAAACATAAATATCTCAAACGTAAGCATAACAACACTAGGGTAACAACCCATATACAAATAATAGCTTCTCTAGTTAAGGAAATCCCTAGAAAGGCTATAACCAGCGAGACACATACCCCTCCCACTAGTCCCCCAATAATGGTTCGCCAAGTCTGTAATCCCCAACTATGCAATCGAACATGAAATAACTTCCGTTCCATGAGAACCTGCTGACGATAAAACAACATTATAAATAGAATTGAAATATAATAAAAGGGCTGAGTCAACAACTGGATTAAGCCATCACTCACATTCCATAATAATTCTAAAGCCACATCCAAGATTTCGTCACACTCCTTCATATCTCATACAACGGATAACTAGCCAAACACTCTAAAATCCTAAAAGAAAAAAGAAGGCTAACGTTCAGCCTTCTTACTTCTTCGACGCCAAAGCATCTATTTCCTTCTGTACTTCTGCAATCCCTTGTTTCATTTGCATATCATTGACTGGGTCTTGAATCTGTTTAATGAGCTCGCTTTCCAAGGCTTCTGCTGTCTTAGCATCAATGATTCCATTCGTCTTAAGCTTCTGACTACTTTGGAATTTCTCAACAGCACTCTTAGTTTCTTGGTCGAAGTATCCATCTGTTCGTCCTGGATTAAATCCAAGTCCTTTCAACATCACTTGCGCACTCTTAACATCTTCATTATTCGAATTATATTCTAGCGTCTTCTCTTTATTGATAGGAGCTACTAAGAAGTAGTCTGGCTGGGATACAGCAATATTTGGCTTTATTCCCTTCTCATGTATCCAGGTACCCTTAGGTGTAAGCCATTTCGCAATGGTAATCTTAAGTAGACTTCCATCACCTAATTGCTTATCAAAACTCGTCTGAACCGTACCCTTACCAAATGAATTCTCACCTATTAGGATCGCGTCTGCTGAATCCTGTAATGCTCCTGCTAATATCTCAGATGCACTTGCACTACCTTTATTCATTAGTAATGTTACAGGATACGATTTACTTGATCCCTTTGACAAGCTCTTCTCACGCTTACCCTCTTTATTCTCCACCTGTACGATTAACTCGCCTTTAGGTACGAATTGCTGCGCGATGTCAATCACAACGGATAGTACTCCACCTGGATTGTTACGAACATCGATTACGAGTCCCTTCATCCCTTTGGTCTCCAAGTTCGAAAGCTCTTCCCTAAATCTTTCAGCTGTATTTAGGGAGAACTGAGTAATCTCAATAACACCTATCCCATTATCCTCTAAATGAGCGTTAACCGTTTCTAAGGCCACATCATCACGAACAATAGCATACTCAACAGATTCCGTTACACCATTACGTTTCACCTTGATCTTAGCTGTTGAACCTTTGACTCCCCTAATCTTTGCAACAGCAGCATTTAATTCAAGACCAGCAAGAGATTCTCCATTGACAGACAAGAGAATATCCTGAGACCGAATGCCTGCTTTCTCAGCTGGGGACCCTTTAATGGGTGATACTACGACAACATTTCCATCCTTCAAAGAGACTTCCGCACCAATTCCACTAAACGAGCCTTCAATTGACTCCTCGAATTGTTGTGCAGTCTCTTGTCCCATATAAGTGGAATAAGGATCAGATAATGCCTCCATCATTCCATTAATAGCTCCATCAACCAAGGCGCTACGATCAATATCCTTATAGTAGTTCCCCTGGATGAGATCAAGTGCCGTTCCGATCTTCTCAGCTTCTTTTGACTTCAGACCTTCGCTGGATGCAATACTTGCAAGTAAGCCTTCGCCATTATTAGCCTGTCCTGCATAGCTATTACCATTACTCAGGAATAGCGTCAGCAGACTACCACAGATCAGAGCAACTACCACCAATAATGCAGCTGTACGTTTCTTTAACATTGTTGTATTCACCGCCCTTTTCATGTCAGACCAACGCCAACTATATTGTGCCCAACCTAGTATATGTTTCAAAGGGTTGGAATATTTATAATAATAGCATGAGATTTAGATTATTATAGGTAAGGCATTGGGTCAACCCTATTACCGTTTATACGTACTTCAAAATGTAAATGGGGTCCCGTACTCTGACCTGTCGATCCAGATTCAGCAATTTTTTCACCGCGACTTACACGGTCACCAACTTTAACATTAGTACCGCCATTACGAAGATGTCCATATAATGTCCACATACCACCACCATGGTCAACAATGACAGCATTCCCATAACCACTGTACCACTCAGCTAAAATAACGGTTCCTGCTTCTGCGGAATGAACTGATGTTCCTTGTCCTACTGCGAAGTCAACACCGGTATGCATCTTCCCAACTTCACCTGTTACAGGATGAGTTCGTCTACCAAAACCAGAAGAAATACGTGCACTTCCTACCGGCATTAGTAATGGACCACCATTACCGCTAAAGGTAGATGTTGTATATGTCGATCGGGTACTGGACTTCTTTTTGGCAGCCGCTGCCTTCGCAGCTTTAGCGGCTGCTGCCTTCGCAGCTTTGGCACGTGCTGCTTCCTCAGCAACCAACGTATTCTTCTGTTGTAATAAAGCTGATCGATTTCTCGCAAGAGCTACGAGCTTCAACTCCTGCTCTTCTGTTAACTCGTCAGATTGATTAATCTCTTTATCATACTCAGCGATTAAGAATTTCTTCTCCGCTACCTTCTCACTTAGTATGCTATTCTGCGATTCCATTTCTGAATAGAGCGATTCAGCCTTGGCATATTGTAACTCTAACTCCTTCTGCTTCTCAACGACAGTATTCTTGTCCTTTTTATGCTCGACAAGTAAGTCTTGATCCTGATCCACAATCATCTTTAGTGAATCCGCTCGATCAAGAAAGTCAGTGAAGCTACTAGAGGACATTAACACCTCAAGATAAGAAATAGACCCATCTGTATACATCAATCTTACACGAGACTCAAGCATAACTTCCCGAACAGCGATACGTTCTTCTGCAGCATCAAGCTCTGTAGCTGTTAATGTTAAGCTTTCCTTTGTCTCATTAATAAGTTTGGTAATCTGTGATAGCCGATTCTTAACAGTCTCGATTTGCTCCATTACCGATTGCAAATATTCGGTTGTTTTATTCTTATAATGCTGTGCTTCCTGCTTGTGCGTAGCAGCCTTTTCCTGTTCCACCCTTGCAACCTTTGCTTGCTCCTGTAGAACCTTTAATTCATGTTCAATGTCACTTACTGTTTTCTTTTTGGCATAACCATCTATAGGATGGAATATGAATGTTACCACCATTATAACTGCTATGATTAGGGTGAATTTTTTCAAATTACGTTCGCCATCCTTTTCTGAATTCTACAATGTATATATGTCGTCAACGTTGGCCATCAAAGAAGCTCGTGATTCTCAGCTATACCTTCAAAAATTTACGAATGGAAACGGTACTTCCCCAGATGCCAATCAGTAGTCCTATCGCAATCAGTAGGAAGCTTAAAAATAGCCATACATCTGATAGTGGAAGCAATATTAATCCGAGGGTAACATCCCCACTGAATGCATTTATCAGTTGTTGGTATCCCATGAAAAGAAGCCCCACAGTGGTTAACGATCCAATTCCTCCAATAAGAGCACCTTCTATAACGAATGGCCACCTGATGAAATAGTTCGTTGCACCAACCAACTTCATAATACCTATCTCACGACGACGTGCCAGAATTGTAACTCTAATCGTATTCGATATGAGGAACATGGACATGATGGCAAGACCCGCGACAAATATGAATCCAATGTTACGTACGGCACGAGTAATCTTGAATAATTTCTCAACAGCACCTTCACCATATTTAACCTTCATAATTGGAGTCTCTGGAATCGTGGTATTCAGCGCACTAATTTTGTCCGCCACATGAGCTACTGTGGTAGCCTCCGTAACTTCCACCGACAATGTATCAGGTAGCGGATTATGATCCTTGTCGAATCCTTCAAGTAGCGCCTTTCCATCTTCCCCTAAACTCTCACTAAATTCTTTCAACCCTTGTTCTTTAGATATAAATGTGATTTTACTAATCTCAGGCATGAGACCGATCTCTGTGCTAATCTTATTGCGCATGGCCTGGTCTACATCAAGATTCAAATATACTTTGATCTGAACCTGACTATCCGCTTCATCTGCTAATTGATTGACGTTAAATACTAATAAAATAAATACACCAAGAACGAAAAGAGAGACCACAATGGAAGTAATGGAAGCTATAGACATCCAACCATTACGAAATACGTTTTTGCACCCTTCTCTGAGATGCCGCAAGAAGGTGTTAAAACTCATATCCATATTCCCCTCTCAATTGGTCTCTAACGATCTTTCCCTTCTCAATTGCAATGACTCGTTTGCGCATACTGTTCACGATATCCTTATTATGAGTTGCCATAACGATCGTTGTACCTCCGAAGTTAATCTCATCAAGTAACTGCATAATCCCCCATGATGTCTCAGGGTCTAAATTTCCTGTTGGCTCGTCCGCTATAATGACTGCTGGATTGTTCACGATAGCTCTTGCTATGGCGATCCGTTGCTGTTCCCCACCAGAGAGCTGATCGGGTGTACGTCCAGCTTTATTCTTGAGTCCTACAAGATCCAACACTTCCATAACACGCTTCTTAACTACTCGACTCGGTGTTTCTATAACTTCCATCGCGAAGGCTACATTCTCATAAGCCGTCATACGAGGTAGAAGACGAAAGTCCTGAAAGATAACACCGATATTCCGTCGAATATAAGGAATCTTGCTTTGATGTAGCTTACCAATATTAAAACCATTAATAGATAGTTGGCCTTTCGTTGGTACTTCTTCTCTATAGATTAACTTCATAAATGTCGATTTACCTGCACCAGATGGTCCGACAACATACACAAACTCGTTACGATCAATCATTACAGAGACACCTTGTAGGGCATGAGTTCCATTCTTATAGGTCTTCCATACATCTTGCATTTCAATCACATTATCACTTCCCAGTTCCATAATCAGACAATATTATTTCGACACATTCCGGATATTTCCTTTAATAATCTTGATATTTCATCACTAATATTTATTGTAACAAACTTGTTACCTTTTGAGTACCTGAATTTTTCCTATTTTTCTCACATATACATAGGAAAGTGCTTGAATAATGACTAAGACGAAGTAAGAGAAGGTGCACCTATGAAAAAAGTTCATTTTTCCTTAATTATTATGATCTCTTTTGTCCTATCAGGATCCATTTTCTTTGGATTATGTAATCTTTATGTAAGTCAGGATACAATTCCTAAAGGAGTACAACTATCTGGTTGGTCTGTAGGAGGGATGCAAACTACCGATGTCTTGAAAGAACTCGATTCAAAACTTCAACAACTTGGTCAGATTCCTTTGCATATCTCTATGAAGAATCTAGATATTCCTGATCAAGAATGGACACTTACTGAGGCTGGTGTACGGTACGAGGTTGAAACATTTCGCGATTCTATATTGAAACTACAGGAAGGGAACTTGTTAGAGCGTGTATTATATCGTTGGCATTTTGAAAAAAACTACTCGATTTCAACACACTGGAATCCCTCTCCAATGAAATCAAAATTTAACAAGGCATGGGAAGAAAAACACTTGGATACTCCCGTGAATGCTACACGGCGTATTACATCCGAAGATCGTGTTGTATATATCCCTGAAGTATCAGCCTATCAATTAGATTGGAACACCCTGACAACTCGGATGGGAGCCTTAATTCCAAAGGATTTCACTCCACTAGAGCATCCCTCTACCCATGCATTATCATTAGAGCTTCCATTCATCTTAGTGAGTCCCGAAATTACCGTTCTAGATTTGAAAAAAGAAGGCATCGAACGCAAAATCATGGAATTCTCGACATCTTTAATCTCCAGTAGTGAAGGTAGGTTGTTTAATGTAAATTCAGCAGCTCAAGCTACGGATGGAATGGTATTGAAACCGGGAGATGTGTTTGATTACGGTAAAATTATAGCCTTAGCAGAGGATACATACGGATTTCAAGAGGCACCGGTCATTCTGAATGGAAAGCTTGTTCCTGGGATAGGCGGTGGGATCTGCCAAGTGTCGAGTACCATTTACAGCGCAGCCATTCGTATGGGGATGGACATTCTAGAACGGAGAAACCACTCCCTTCCTGTTCGCTACTTGCCTAAGGGACAAGATGCCACTTTCGCTACAGGATCCATCAATTTTCGCTTTCGAAACAATACAGGTGAGCATTTATTGATACACGTTATTGTGCAAGATCAGACACTCACGGTTAAGTTCTTCGGTACTTTCCCTACCAATGTTCAATACGACATTGAATCGCATACGGTAGAGACCCTTACGCCTACCAACAAATATGTAGAGAATTTAACTCTCCCTGTTGGAGGGCAAGAGGTATTACAGACAGGGAAAGTTGGTTATATCATCGATACCTATCAGATCAAAAAGGTCGATGGTGTCATCAAGGAACGAAAGCGTATCTCCCGCGACACTTATCTTCCGCAGAAGGCACTGATTGGTGTTCACCCTGAGAACAAGACGGATAACGTCGTTCCTATTGTGCCTAAGGAGAAGAGTATTATTGAAGATGGTGTGAGCGGCATGTTGTAAGCGGTGCGTTGTAAGAGATGTGTTGTAACCCCCTCCGCCGCTGTTAAAACCAGAAAATTGGAGATGTGTTGTATCCCCCTCCGCCGCTGTTAAAACCAGAAAATGTGATTCGAATGGTGCGGAAGGGGGATTTTCCGGTTTTAAAGGCGTTCGCCTATCGGCTCTCCAGTGGATACAACACACCTTTGCATTAGGGATGCATACAATGCGATGCGCTTTGTATGGTAAAGTAACTTCGAAATCAGCTTCAAGATCAACTTCGAGAGTGAACACTTTGAGAGTGAACACTTCGAGAGCGAACACTTCGAGAGCGAACACTTCGAGAGCGAACACTTCGAGAGCGAATACCTTGAGAGCGAATACCTCGAGAGCGAATACTTCGAGAGCGAATACTTCGAGAGCGAACACTTGAGAGTGAACACTTCTAAGGTAACTTCAAGGTAAAGTTCAAGAGCAGCTGCTAGTGCAACTTCATGGACAACTTCTAGGGCATCCTCGAAGGCATCCTCAGCGTTACCAATAGGGCGCCCCTTATTGTGATAAATAAAACTCGAGAGACTGTTAATCTAACAAGCACTCACAAAGTAGAAAACGACAAATAAACGGCAGCTCCTATGGGGATCGTCGTTTATTTTTGTGAGGATATGTGTTGTGATTATCGCTTAGCGAATTATTCCGAGCTGCTTGGCTTGCTCCTCGGATAGGATGAATTCCTCTGTAGGCCAAAATTCAGCCTCCTTATCCAATCCGAATAGGATGATGATATCGTCCCAGACCCCTTTTCCCAATGCTTCCATTTTGGATATGATCACTTTCATAATTCAACATCTCCTTCGCTCGTTCATTGGTCTATATGTTATTATTTTGTCCTACTTCAGCTCCGTTATCCATTTTATATACATCCTTATACTCCACTAGGCCGATCTGGCACCCAGCCCCAATATACACATTCCGTCCACGTACTACCGAGGCCTTTGTATTCTCCAAATGAATTTCATCTCCTTCAATGCTATCTGCCTGCATTGCGCCGTAAGCGCCTGGAGAGTACTTACCGATTAGAGGAATCGTTATGGCTTTCGTTATGGTAATCTTACCTCCGCCAATCTCACGCGCACGGCTAGGACCATATAGTTTGATCTCGATGACTTCCCCGTTTAACATGTTGCCAATATCCACTGAACCTCGGATCATCACTTCTTCTCCCTGGCAGTCACCTGAAATAGACAAGGTCCCTTGTCCCTTTATCTTTTCCACATTTAAATTACCTTCTACACGAACCTCCCCATTCACCTTCAACAATTGGGCAGTTAACTCTCCTTGCACGTCAAGCTCTCCTTGAATGGAAATTTCCTCACTTTGCATTCCTTGTAGGATCTTCATATTTCCTTGGCAGTTCACACTTTCTGATTTGAGAAATCCCTCAACCGTTGTATTCCCCATACATTTAAAAAGAGTACATTCCACGTCTCCGTGAATGAGGCTATCTCCCATAATTTTGACTTTATTATATTGGCCTCCACTCGAGCTTCCGTTGCCTGTAATTCTCAAATCATTTAACAATGTTAAATCAAGGCTAGATTCACTTTTATTCATTGAAGTCCCTCCTTTTATCACATATATCTCTTATACTTTCACATAAGATCCAATCTTCGCTTCAGGGTCTTGATGGAAAGAATTCTTATATTCCACTACACGAATTACGCAACCAGGACCAATACTCACATCATTTCCGCGAACGGTATCCGCCTCTGTATACTCTAGATCAATATGGTCGCCTTCAATGATCTGTGCCTTCAGTTGGGACGAGAACCCATGACGAAGTTGTTCCCAGAATCGCAGGTTCTTCCATTTCCTCACGACAATGTGCTCTCCACCAATCTCTTGTGCTGAACAAGGCCAATGTAACTTAATATCCACTCGATCCGCATTCAACAATCCATCGATCTTAAATTGTCCCTTGACCAAAAAGGCCTCACATTGCACATCCAGCTTCGCCTTCAGTATGCCATCTACTTCCACGCTGTCACTCTTCAAACTCTTATTCATAGATACTCTTCCGTTGACGGCGACAGAACGGCACTGAACATGGTCTTCAAAAGTAGACATTCCACCTATGACCATCGCCTTCAATGTTACGGGTCCTTTTACCTTTGCTGTCCCATTAACATTTATTGAATCTGCACGTAGCGCACCCTCGATCCCAACAGTCCCGTTACATATGAACTCTAAGCAATCGATGTCCCCACCAATCTTACCCATCCCATCAATTCTAACGTTCTTATATAAACCTCCACCGGTACGTCCCATCCCAGATATATTCAGATCATTCCTAGTCTGTTGCTTCTCCATCTCCTAACCCTCTCTCACTCATCTTCAATTTCAATTCTTCAATATTCGGTGCAAGTGGCAAACGGATCACCCACTTCACCCCTTTGTCGAAGTACAAATGATCAGCTGACTCGGTAAGAAATACGGCGGATACCCCCATCTTGCGTATAAGGATCAGCTCTCCGTTCTGTCCAGCCAACTTACTATAATGTTCTTCCATCGTACTAACGAGTAATGCTCCATCCTCTCGCGATAACTCACCGCTCTGAAGTAACTTCTCTAGTATGTAAATGCACAGGATATTGTCGAAAGTATAATCATCTTGCTGCCCTCGAAGTTCAACGTATAGCTCTAACGTAAGCGCCGACACAATGTTACGCTCAATTAATTCTGTCACCGGAAGAGACGTCTCTCCTGCATTAGGTGAGAACACATCTGCAAGCTCATCTAACGAAAGGCCATCTTTCATATTAATAATCTTATCTACGCGGGAAATGATTTTATGCCTAGGAAAAAAAGTTTCCTGACCCGTATACGAAGACTTACGTATAAACCACTCCTCCGGGATTAGGTTTTTCCGTTTCCAACGATAAAGTTGCCCGTAAGAGATTCCGGTGATCTCTAGAAGTTCTTTTTTAGATATTAAGTCGTCATCCATCATAATCTCCCCTTCTTTTTCAATGTAACATAACATTGTTACGTTGTAAATCAGTTTTACCAACTTGCCACTTCTTCATACTAAAAAAAACCTTCAAACCCACGGTACATCCGTGGATAGAAGGCTCTTCGTTTATCTCTATTGTGCTTAGATCGAGCTAAAGGTAATTATAGGTCATATATATCTATTAGTAATTAAGCTAGATACGACTCCTCGTCGTGCTGTTCTACCCACTTCTTCGCAGACTGAAGGGCACTCTCACTACGTTCAATCGCAGCAACAACTTGTACCGTTGCAGTTCCACCATACACATTACGAGCGTTCACAACCGCTTCCGGTTGAAGCACATCATAGATGGCATCATCGAACAATTCAGAGAACTGTTGAAATTCTGCAAGTGTGAGATCCAAAAGGTACTTATTGTTCTGAATACAATATAGAACGGTTTTTCCGATAACCTCATGTGCTTGACGGAAAGGCATGCCTTTTCCAACGAGGAAGTCAGCAATATCAGTCGCATTTGAAAAGTCCTTATTCACCGCTTCACGCATCCGGCCTTTGTTCACTTTCATTGTCGCAATCATTGGAGCAAACAATTGAAGTGCGCCTTCAAGCGTACCCACCGTATCGAACATACCCTCTTTATCTTCTTGCATATCTTTGTTGTAAGCTAAAGGTAGGGACTTCAATACAGTAAGTAAACCCATTAGATTTCCGTATACGCGACCTGTTTTACCACGTACTAACTCTGGCACGTCTGGATTCTTCTTCTGTGGCATAATGCTACTTCCTGTACAGAATGCATCATCAAGCTCAACGAAGCTGAACTCTGTACTACTCCACAGGACCAGTTCCTCACTTAACCGTGACAGATGTGTCATAATGAGTGATGCATTTGCCAAGAATTCAACGATGAAATCGCGATCACTTACCGCATCTAGACTGTTCTCGTACACCCCATCAAACCCAAGTTGCTCTGCTACGAAATGGCGATCTATTGGGAACGTCGTACCTGCAAGTGCACCTGCACCAAGAGGAAGCACATTAATCCGCTTGTAGCTATCCATTAGACGTTCAGCGTCTCTTGCGAACATCGATACATAAGCCATCAAATGATGGGCAAAAAGAATAGGCTGCGCTCGTTGCAAATGCGTATATCCTGGTACGATTGTTTCGACATTATCTTTCGCTTGGGTAATCAGTGCAGCCTGTAGTTCTTGCAACATAGCCGTTAGGGCTACAACACGTTTGCGTAAATACAAGTGCATATCCGTAGCCACTTGATCATTACGGCTACGTCCTGTATGTAGCTTTCCGCCTACAGGTCCAATCTCATCAATGAGATTCTTCTCAATATTCATATGGATGTCCTCGTCCGAGACAGAGAACACAACCTCACCAGAACGTATTTTGGCTAATACTTTCTTCAATCCCTGACGTATCGTCTCTGCATCTTCCTCCGGAACAATACCACATTTGCCAAGCATCGTTACATGAGCCAAGCTACCCTGAATGTCTTCTTCTGCAAGTGCTTGGTCGAACCCGATGGAAGCCGTATATTCTTCTACCAAATGGTTGGTCTGCTTCGTAAAGCGCCCTCCCCATAATTTGCTCATGATATGTGCTCCCTTCTTATGACAACAGAGAGCCGCCCCTTCTCGTGAATGGACAAAGGAACGGCCAATGACTGCCTAATTACATCTATTATTAATCTCTAAATATTCTTTAATTAAACTCTAATTATGACTCACCACTATAACTAGTACTTGATAAACAGTCGAGTACGACGATCGCTACGATGACGGATTGCCCTTACGATCGCTGTTGCCCTCCGATTTCTTGATTGTATATCGCTTATAGCGGTTGAAATCTGAGGGCAAGCTTATGCTTCCGATGTAGCTTTCATACTGAAAGCTTGTAGGCGAACGCTTACGCTTCTACAAGACAATTCCGTCCTCTTCGCTACTTCTTACATCATCCATTGCTTACTCTAATTACTGATAATTATGTTTAGTGCCCTAATTATTTGTTCTGTTGTACACCAGCTGCTACTTTCAAGCGTAATGCATTCAGATGAATGAATCCTGTTGCATCCCCTTGATCGTAAGCCTGTGTTGGATCAGCTTCCATCGTTGCGATGTCTGGATTATACAAGCTAACTGGGCTCTTCACGCCAGCTGCGATAATATTTCCTTTGTACAACTTAACACGTACCGTACCTGTTACATTGCTCTGGCTCTCTTTTACCAATGCTTGAAGCGTAAGACGTTCTGGTGCGAACCAGAAGCCGTTGTATACTAACGTACTATAACGAGTGATCAGACTATCACGCAGGTTCATAACTTCACGGTCCATCGTGATGGACTCCATTTTGCGATGAGCTGTGAATAGAATGGTTCCACCTGGTGTCTCGTAGATCCCACGACTCTTCATCCCTACGAAACGGTTCTCCACCATATCTACACGGCCGATCCCATGTTTACCACCAAGCTCATTCAGTTGCTCCATAACCTGAAGGGGTGTTAATTTCTGCCCGTTCAGCGCTACACAGTCACCTTGTTCAAAATCAAGCACCAAATATTCCGCTTCATCTGGTGCATCCTCAGGAGATGCGCTTAGTAAGAACATATCTTTATTCTCAGGTGTACTTGCATCGAACCAAGGATCTTCAAGCACGCCACTTTCATAGCTAATATGCAATAAATTGCGATCCATTGAATAAGACTTCGCAGCCGAAGCCGTAACCGGTATGCCATATTTCTCTGCATAAGCAATCATCTCAGCACGTCCTGGGAAATCATTACGGAATTCTTCTAGACGCCATGGAGCAATCACCTTGATATCAGGCGCAAGTGCAGCCACACCAAGCTCGAAACGGACTTGGTCATTCCCTTTACCCGTTGCTCCGTGAGCAATCATCGTTGCCCCTTCAGCACGTGCGATATCCACCATACGTTTAGCGATCAACGGACGAGCAATACTCGTACCTAATAAGTATTGACCTTCATACAATGCACCTGATTGGAACATCGGATAGATGAAATCATTCGCAAATTCATCACGTAAATCATCAATATATACTTTGGATGCGCCTGTAGCTAGTGCCTTTTCCTCCAAGCCATCTAGTTCTTCCTTCTGACCGATATCTGCTGTGAAAGCAATAATCTCCGCATCATATGTTTCTTTAAGCCATTTCAGGATAATCGATGTATCGAGTCCGCCTGAGTAAGCAAGTACTATTTTCTCTTTTGCCATACCTATAACATCCCTTCCCTAAATCCATATATAAAATTCTATCATGCATATTAATTCAATCCATTAACTAATCATACTATGAATCATTTATCCCATCAACGCGGCCATCAATGCTTTTTGTGCATGCAAGCGGTTCTCTGCTTGATCAAAAATAACAGAATTCGCTCCATCAATGACGCCTTCACTCACTTCTTCACCACGATGTGCTGGCAAACAATGCATAAATAGATAGTCACTCTTAGCACCCTTAGCCAACTTCTCATCTACTTGATAGTCTTTAAATGCGGCCTCCCGCACCTTCTGCTCTTCTTCAAATCCCATACTAGCCCATACATCGGTATAGATCACATCTGCATCTTGCACTGCTTCTTGTGGACTCCGTGTAACCACGATCTGAGCGCCAGTCTGAGAAGCAATTTCAAGACAATCCTTCACGACAGACTCATCTGGCTCATACCCTTCTGGTGTTGCGACAGAGACATGAACGCCAAGTTTAGCGCCACCAATCATAAGAGAATGTGCCATATTATTACCATCACCTACATAAGCGAGTTTCAGTCCTTGAAGTGTTCCTTTGTGCTCATATATCGTCTGATAATCGGCCAGCACTTGGCAAGGATGCGCAAGATCGCTAAGTCCATTAATAACAGGTACAGTAGCATATCGAGCCAGATCAATCACATTCTCATGACCAAATGTCCGAATCATCATCCCATCTAAGTAACGAGATAACACCTGAGCCGTATCACTAATAATCTCTCCACGACCAAGTTGGATATCATTCTTGCTTAAGAAGAGGGCATGGGCTCCTAACTGAAACGCTCCGACTTCAAAAGATACCCGCGTACGTGTGGAAGATTTCTCGAAAATAAGTCCGATCGTCTTGCCTTTGAGAGGTTGGTACACCTCTCCATTCTTCTGTTTGTGTTTTATGTCAATCGCCAAATCGATTAAATATTGAATCTCCGCTGTTGTGAAATCATCCAATTCGATGAAATCACGACCTTTTAAATCTATCGTTTGTTGCGTCTCACTCTGCGTCATGCGGTAAACCCTCCTCTAATACTAATACGGCTTATATTGGGCATGAAAAAGTTATATTCGTTATCGTCCCATGAGCTACAGGTTCAATGAATTAGATATTCTTAACCGCAGTATGATCGTGAATTAGATCTGCTACAATGGCTACAGCTTGGTCAATTTCCTGCTCGGTTACGTATAAATTAGGCAATAGACGAATAACATTTGGTCCAGCATTAACGAACAAGAGTCCGCGTTTCTGCCCTTCCAGCACAATGCTAGCAACGGGTTCCTCGCACTCGATACCCACCAGTAAGCCTAATCCACGGATTCCTTTTACAAAAGGATTTCCCGATAACTTTTCATCCAATTTTGCAAATAGATATTCACTCATCTTAGCGGCACGTTCCGGAATGTCATCTTCCTTCATTGTCTCGATCGTAGCTATGATTGCAGCTGTTGCAAGCGGCGTACCTCCAAATGTGGTTGCATGGCTACCTGCCGTAAATGCTTCACGCAAATATTCCTTACCTAACATAGCACCTGCTGGGAATCCACTCGCAATCCCCTTAGCAACCGTGAATATATCTGGCTCGATTCCGTAATGTTCATGAGCGAACCATTTCCCCGTACGTCCCATTCCCGTCTGGACCTCATCAACGATAAGCAACAATCCTTCTTGCTTACATAGTTCAGCAACAGCCTTCAAGAATTCTGGTTGAACGGGATGAACGCCACCTTCAGCAAGAACCATCTCGATCATAATCGCTGCCGTCTGATCCGTTACAGCTGCCTTCAATGCTTCTATATCATGTAATGGAACCGTCTTAAACCCAGCTGGGAGTGGCAAATAGCCTTCCTTCACCTTATCTTGACCCGTTGCTGTTAGTGTAGCTAAAGTCCGTCCATGGAAAGATTGATTGAACGTAATCACTTCATAACGTCCTGTTCCTTTGACCTTCTGATGATAGCGACGGGCAAGCTTAATAGCAGCTTCATTCGCCTCTGCACCGCTGTTACAGAAGAATACAGCATCTGCACATGAAATGGATGTCAGTAGAGAAGCTGCCTTCTCCTGATTCGGAATCTGGAACAAGTTAGATACATGCCACAGCTCATCTAGTTGTTGCTTCAGTCTTTCTTTTACCTTCTTAGGAGCATGACCTAAGTTCGTAACCGCTAACCCGCTCATGAAATCTAAATATTTATTTCCTTGATCATCCCACAACCAGCTGCCTTCCCCTTTAACCAAGCTGATCGGATATCGAGCATACGTAGGAAACAACGAACTCGTTGTTTGGCTCTTTGCTCCCACTGCCCCAGACTCTACTACTCCTGTATTTCCAACCTGTTTCTGCTGATCCATTTCATTTCCCATCGCTTTATCTTCACTCCAATCTATCTATTCATATGATTTCTAACTAAGCACAATTTAAAAATAAGTACTGTATAACTGTGACCGCACTATAGGGTACTCGATCTTCATTACCTTTTTAAAAACTACATTCTATATCTGGACGATCCGAGTTCCGATGATCTCCCCTTGCATAACACGACTAAGAACTTGCGGTTCGCTTCCGTCCACGATAACGACTTCTTGAACATCTCCATGAATGCAGTTCATGGCTGCTCGAACTTTCGGAATCATGCCGCCGTATATTTCACCTGTGTCGATCATGTCATGAATCTCTTGTATGCTAACCGAAGGAAGTACTACTTTCTCACCATCCACTGTCTTCATAATTCCTGGAACGTCTGTTACAACAATCATACGATGAACTCCTAAGAACGAAGCAACTGCGCCTGCAGCCGTGTCTGCATTGATGTTATAGCGTTGACCTACTAGATCAATACCAATCGGTGCAATCACCGGAATATAGCCCATGTCCTGTACACCTTGAATGAGAGTGGCTTCCACATGGGTCACTTCGCCAACCCAGCCTACTTCAGCACTGTTCGCAACGGGTTTCGCTTGAATAAGTAAACCATCTACGCCCGAGAGCCCCCATGCACGCCCACCCACATTGTGAATACGACGTACGATCTGTTTATTGATGCTACCGGATAGCACCATTTCCACCACATCAAGGACATCCTCCGTTGTCTTACGCAACCCATGAACGAATTCACTTTCAATGCCAAGTTTCGCAAGGTTATCTGAGATAGCTGGCCCACCTCCGTGAACGATGACAGGTTGTATTCCGTCCTGCTGTAATTGTCTAAGGTCATGAAAGAAAGAATCCGGCAATGCCGCAAGTGTACTCCCTCCACATTTCATCACAAAACTACCTTGAATCTGAACATTGTGGATAGGCTCCACTTGAATCCCTTCTTCCCCATGACCTCCCAATTTCGTTCCCATGCAAAAATTCCCCTCTCATTACCAATCAGTAGAACCTGCTAATCTACTAGAATGCCTAATCGTCAAAAATAGTTATATCTAACCTTACGTTCGATACGCTGCATTAATCCGTACATAATCATATGTTAAGTCGCAACCCCAAGCAGTCGCTTTCCCGCTTCCACCATGCAAGTCTACGAATATACGTACTGTGTCACCTTTTAAATAGGCTAACGCTTCTTCTTCATCAAACCCAACAGGGCGTGAAGCCTTAAGCACCGTAATCGATCCTAGTTGGATATCTACTTGCTCTGGATTTACAGGTTCCCCTGCACGCCCTACAGCAGCAATAATCCGTCCCCAGTTCGCATCCGCACCGAATATCGCAGTCTTCACTAGACTTGAGCCTACAACGGTCTTCGCAATGACACTTGCCGAACTATCGCTTACGGCTCCTTGAACGACAACTTCAACTAGTCTAGTAGCCCCTTCACCATCACGTGCAATCGCCATGGCTAGCTTCTGACAGACATATGTGAATGCCTCAGCAAAAGCATCCCAGTCAGGATGAGACGTATTCAGTGTGTTATGGTCCGCAAGTCCACTTGCCATCGTAATTAACATGTCATTTGTACTTGTATCCCCATCTACGGTAATCATATTGAACGTCAGATCTGTAGCTTGTCGCATTAATTGTTGCAGTGCCACTTGTTCAATATTCGCGTCTGTCGTCATAAAAGCTAGCATCGTGGCCATATTGGGATGAATCATCCCAGATCCCTTTGCAGCTCCGGCAATAACGACCTCTTTGCCATCGACTAAGACAGATACACAAGCTTCTTTCTTCACTAAGTCCGTGGTAAGAATGGCTTGTGTGAAATCTTCCGCTCCCACCACACTGTTGCTCAGTCGCGCAGGCAATGCCGCAATGCCTGCGTTCACGCAGTCCATCTTGAGTAGCTCACCGATCACGCCTGTCGATGCGACAGCCACATCTTGCTCCGCTACGCCAAGGTGACTCGCCATCGCTGCACGCATAGCATATGCATCGGCCTCGCCTTGCTCGCCTGTGCATGCATTGGCGTTGCCGCTATTCACTACGACGGCTCTCAACTTGCCGTCGACAAGACTCTCGCGGCTCACTTTCAGTGGAGCCGCTTGAAACACGCTGGTGGTATACACAGCCGCCGCTGTGGCATCCACCTCACATAGGATTGCGCCGATATCATGGCGCTCCGTCTTCTTTAATCCGCAGTGGACACCGCCTGCGGAGAAACCCTTCGGCGTTATAATTGAACCGCCATCTATAGCGGTAAAATTCTCTTTTTCCATAGTTGATTGCCTCTACTTATGGATACACAGGTGTGTAACGTAAGCCGAGATCTTCCTCCCATCCCATCATCAGGTTCAAATTCTGAATCGCTTGGCCCGAAGCACCCTTCACGATATTATCAATCACTGAAATAATCGTAATTCTTCCTGTTCGATCATCTAGGAGAAGTCCCATATCACAAAAATTAGATCCCGTTACTTCTTTCGTCGCAGGCCATACCCCTTCGTCTCGAACTCTCACAAATGGGCGACCCTCGTAATACTGACGGTACAAATCAACAAAATCAGCTTGACTATGTTCCCCTATGACATTGGCATACATCGTACTCATAATGCCTCGCGTCATTGGTGTAAGATGCGTCGTAAACGTGATCGTAACCTTCTCACCTGTCAGTTCACTTAATACTTGCTCTATTTCGGGAATATGCTGATGCCTATTCACTTTATATGCTCTAAGATTCTCATTTATCTCTGCGTAATGTACGGTTAGGTTTGTTCCACGTCCCGCTCCAGATACACCCGATTTAGCATCAATAATAATAGTCGATGGATCGATCCACCCTGCAACGATTGCGGGAACAAGGCCCAGTAGCGTAGCTGTCGGGAAACATCCCGGATTAGAAATAAAGTCCTTACCTACGACTTCTTCACCAAATACTTCACTCAGTCCGTATACAGCCTGTTCAACGTAGCGTGGATCCGCTGCTGGATGTTTATACCACTGCTCGTATGTTTCTCCATCTTTTATACGGAAATCGCCCGATAAATCAATCACCTTAAGCCCTGCCTGAAGTAGCTGAGGAACCAGCGGAGTACTAATGCCAGATGGTGTAGCCGTAAATACAACGTCAGCCTTCTGCGCTATACTCTGTATGTCGAGATCATCCAGATCTTGATTAATAATATTCGTTAAATGTGGAAAGCCCTTATTAATGGGAACTCCCGCACTTGAAGTTGAAATGACAGAGGTAATATCCACACGAGGATGCCCCTGTAACAAACGAATTAATTCTACTCCACCGTATCCTGTAGAACCAACGATGGCCACTCTTACCTTAGAATCTACTGTCATTATCCCCTGTTCCCCTCTCCAACCTCACTTGATCGATACCATTCATAATTATGTATTATTATACGTCCGAGTAAATATAAATACAATACCTTATGACTATTCTTCAGGAGATTCCGCTCATTCATCCCATTCTATAATGCTCTAGTGAACCCTTCTCCAAGAACCTCATGTGCATCACTAATAATGACAAAAGCACCCGGGTCAACGGATTGAACCAACGTCTTCAATCGTGTTACTTCATTCTGTCCTACAACAACCATTAGAACCGTCCGATTATCTCCCGTGTATCCTCCTTGGCCATTGAGTTTAGTTAATCCACGATCTAGATCATTCAGAATGACTTGGGTAAGCTCATCTGTATAATCTGAGATAATATACGCGACCTTCGTATAATTAAATCCTAACTCTACCGCATCTATGACTTTTCCAGTTACATAAAGGGCAACTAGGGCATACAAAGCCTGTTCCATAGACATAACAAACGCGGCTAGTATAATAACTGTGGCATCTAATAACACTACGCATAAAGAGAAACTAAGACCGCTTAACTTCTGAATCACCTGAGCTAGAATCGTCAGCCCTCCCGTAGATCCTCTTCCACGAAATACAAGTCCAATTCCGAGTCCAACACAGATTCCACCATATATAGAAGCAAGTAAAGGATTCGCAGTTGGAATAGGCCAGTCCTTTGTAAGGAATACAAATAAAGGCAAGACCACGCTTCCTAATAAAGAACGAATACCATAGTTAGTACCTAATAACAGAAAACCCAGTACAAATAAAGGAATATTCAAAGCCCATTGCGTAAATGCAGGTTCTAATCCTAACAATGATTGGGCTAGAACGGATAGCCCGGATACTCCTCCTGAAGCAATCCCATTCGGTAGAAAAAACAGATTAAATCCTATGGATATAATCAAAGACCCGATAATTATGAATAAAGTGTCTATCATATGCCTTACTGGACCCTTCAAGGGAATCAAATTCCGAAATTTCCGATCACGTGTTTGTTGTGCCATTCTATGTTGTTCTCCTCTCCATTTTAACTCCCATATACTCTGATATGTTACTTATGAAACTGTTCTTATCCGCAAAAAATTCCTACACGTATAGCGTGTAGGAATTCCAATATGATTATTCACTTTCTACAACTTTAAGTTGACTACGTAAATACCCATCGATAAATAGATTGATATCCCCATCCATTACTGCACCAATGTTCCCCGTCTCTACGGAAGTACGGTGATCCTTTACCATACTATAGGGATGGAATACATAGGAGCGAATCTGGCTACCCCACGCAATTTCCGATTGTTCCCCTCGGATTTCAGCCAACTCTTTGCGTTGTTCCTCGAGCTTACGTTCTACTAACTTTGAACGAAGGGCTGTCATTGCCCAAGCTCTATTCTTAATCTGAGAACGTTCGGCCTGGCTTGTTACAACCACTCCAGAAGGAATATGCGTTATTCGTACTGCAGAATCCGTTGTATTGATATGCTGTCCGCCTGCACCTGTGGCACGATAGGTATCAATCTTCAAATCCTCTGTGCGAATCTCTACATCAGCATCCTCTGTGATCTCAGGAACCACATCACATGATACGAATGAGGTGTGGCGTCTTCCTGAAGAATCGAATGGTGAAATGCGAACTAGCCGATGAACACCTTTCTCCGCTTTCAGGTAACCATAAGCATTGAAGCCTTTGATTAAAAGAGTAACACTCTTAATACCCGCTTCATCACCCGCTTGATAGTCCATCGTTTCAACTTTGAACCCACGTTTATCTGCCCAACGGGTATACATTCGGAGTAACATCTCTCCCCAGTCTTGCGACTCCGTCCCCCCTGCACCAGGATGAAGCTCTAGAATGGCATTCATTTTATCGTAAGGCTCGCTCAGGAGCAGCCCTAGTTCGAATTCATCTAACTTTTTCTTAAGACTCGCCGTAGAATCTGCAATCTCAGCAAATAACGATTCTTCTTCCTCTTCATCTGCAAGTTCAGCCATCATCTCGACATCATCGAACTCGCGTTGAAGCTTCTCGTATTCATCTATGGAAGACTTCACACCATTTAGCTCAGTTATTAATGCTTGAGCCTTGTCACTGTCATCCCAGAAATCAGGTGCGGACATCTTTTCCTCAAAGTTCGATATCATCTCCTGCTTAAGATCTAAGTCAAAGAGACCCCCTAAGATTAGTAAGTTTCGTACTCATTTCACGTAAGTCATGCTTTATGTTCGGATCGATCATAATGTTCTCGTCACCTCTTCATCAAGTAGAACAGCTAAGTGTTCTTTATTATCACAAACTCCCTCAAACCAGAAGGCACCAGTTCATATAACCATATCTCCCGTGGAGAATGATCTCAACTGTAGAACCTCCTTAGCTTAAGGGAGTTATTAAGTGCACTTCACTCCATCATTTGGGGTAAATTCACTTTTCTTAAGATTGTTGTCCATGACATTGTTTGAATTTCTTACCACTACCACATGGACATGGATCGTTACGTCCAATCTGCTGACCGACATGAACAGGGTTCTTCTCGGCAGGTTCACCATTTGTTGATACTTTCTTCTCATCAACAACGGATTGACGCTCTTGATTACCTTCAATTTGTGCCTTCATAATGTAAGTTGCGACTTCTTCTTGAATGTTCGCAGTCATCTCATTAAACATTTCGAAGCCTTCAAATTGATATTCACGTAATGGATCTGTACCGCCATAAGCGCGTAAATGAATCCCTTGACGAAGCTGATCCATGGCATCAATATGACCCATCCACTTACTGTCTACAGAACGAAGCACGATTACTTTCTCGAACTCACGTACTAATTCAGCACCGATACGCTCTTCACGTTCATTATATTTAGCTTCAACAAGGTTAAATATATAATCAACGATTTCTTCTAATTCCTTGCCCCATAGGTCATCACGAGTAATAGAGTCAACGTCCAATAACTTACTATTCACGTAATCTGCTACCTCTTGAAGCTCCCAGTTCTCAGGAATATCATCCACACAATGTGCAGCCACTACGCGGTCTACAACATTTTTAAGCATTTCCATAACGATCTGCTTAATATTCTCAGACTCAAGAATCTCACGACGTTGCTTGTAGATGATCTCACGCTGTTGGTTCATGACGTCATCATATTGTAATACGTTCTTCCGCGCATCAAAGTTGTTTCCTTCGACACGTTTCTGAGCGGATTCCACAGCACGTGTTATCATCTTACTCTCGATTGGTTGATCTTCCTCAAATCCAAGACGATCCATCATATTCAGAACATTGTCAGCACCGAAACGTTTCATTAATTCATCACCAAGTGATAAATAGAACTGAGTAGAACCAGGATCACCCTGACGTCCAGCACGTCCACGTAACTGATTATCAATACGACGAGATTCATGACGTTCTGTACCTATAATATGCAATCCGCCAACTTCTGACACGCCATCGCCCAACACAATATCAGTACCACGGCCTGCCATGTTCGTGGCAATCGTTACCGTACCCGCTTGGCCTGCTTGTGAGACGATTTCTGCTTCTTCGGCATGGTATTTAGCATTTAGAACGCGGTGCTTAACGCCTTTGCGTTTCAACATTTCAGACACCAGCTCTGAATTCTCGATAGATATCGTACCTACCAATACAGGCTGGTTCTTCTTATGCCGTTCAGTAATCTCCTCAACAACCGCTGTAAATTTGCCCTTCTCGCTCTTATACACGATATCTGGCATATCTTGACGTTGATTGGGCTTATTCGTTGGCACTTGAAGAACTTCCAAACCATAGATCTTCTTAAATTCTTCTTCTTCTGTCTTCGCTGTACCTGTCATACCCGCTAACTTACGATACATACGGAAATAGTTCTGGAACGTAATCGTAGCAAGCGTCATACTTTCGTTCTGTACTTCCAAACCTTCCTTGGCTTCGATCGCTTGATGCAATCCATCACTATAACGACGACCTGCCATTAGGCGCCCTGTGAACTCGTCAACAATCATAACTTCTTCTTCAGCTACAACGTAGTCGACATCCAGACGCATAATCACATTTGCCTTCAAAGCTTGTACAATATGATGATTCAGCGTTACATTAGCGTGATCATATAGGTTCTCAATACCGAAAGCCTTCTCCGCTTTTGCTGCTCCTTTTTCAGTAAGAGCAACGGACTTCACCTTAATGTCCACAGTATAGTCTTCTTCTGCCACCAGACGCTTCACGAAGCGATCTGCTGCATAATAGAGCTCCGTTGATTTCTCAGCTTGTCCTGAAATAATTAGAGGCGTACGAGCCTCATCAACGAGGATTGAATCCACTTCATCTATAATACAGAAGTAGAGTGGACGTTGTACCATTTGCTCTTTGTAAAGCACCATATTATCACGTAGGTAATCGAAACCGAACTCATTATTCGTACCATAAGTAATATCACAAGCATAAGCTTGTTGTTTCTCCGCATGGTCCATGCCGTTCAAGTTAACTCCGACCGTCATACCTAAAAATTCATATATAATTCCCATTTGTTGGCTATCCCGTTGTGCTAGATAATCATTAACTGTGACAACATGCACACCTTGACCCAACAAAGCATTCAAATACACAGGAAGTGTACCTACGAGTGTCTTACCTTCACCCGTTTTCATCTCTGCAATTCTGCCCTCATGAAGTGCAACACCTCCGATTAACTGTACATCGAAGTGCCGCATGTTAAGCACACGCTTAGACGCCTCACGCACAGTAGCAAATGCTTCAGGAAGCAATTCATCTATGGTTTCACCTTTCTCAAGACGAGCACGAAATTCCTCTGTCTTACTTTTCAGTTGTTCATCCGAGAGTGCCACATATTCTGGTTCCATTTGGTTGATTAGTTCGACCGTCTTCATAAGACGTTTGACATCACGTTCGTTGGTGTCGCCGAAGATTTTTTTGACAAGTCCTAGCATGGTTAACCCCTTTCGTTTGATACAGATGGTAGAACCAACTTCATAACTCCGAGGGTTAATAATGAAATTGATTCCTTAATGATTGTGTTTGCATAAATTGTAACAGTTTGCAAGAGATGCCGCAACACTGAGCGTCTCTTATTTACAGCTAATTTCATATCTCTACCTATTATAGGATGTTCTGAACGATGTGTTTCCTAAGTGTTATTACCATTTATACTATCTCGTTTTGTAGATAGTATCTATATATACGCACAAAGAGCCCTATCCGTTGCACGGATAGGAGCTCCATTTCAATAACTTTTCATATTTAGAGAATGATTCAAGTCAATGTAGCCATTAATATCTAGCCATATGATATTCACATCTAGTTAATCTTGCTCAATCAGGCCGTACTTACCATCATCACGCTTGTATACAACATTTACGGTCTTACTGTCAATATTAGAGAATACAAAGAAATTATGTCCAACCATATTCATTTGCAATATAGCTTCTTCGACATCCATAGGCTTCAGGAAGAAACGCTTCGTACGAACTACTTCTAATTCGTCCTCGATCTCGCCACTTACGATTGAACCCGCTGCACCTGAACCTTCAGTGAATAACGTCTTCAAACTTCCTTCTTGACGGAACTTACGATTAAGCTTCGTCTTATGCTTACGAATCTGACGTTCTAGCTTGTCCACGACCGCATCAATGGATGAATACATATCATCACTACGATCTTCTGCACGAAGCATCACGCCTGGCAATGGGATAGTTACCTCCACGGTGTGTAATCCTCGAATGACACTCAGAGTAACATATCCTTCTGAAGTAGTGGGTGCATCGAAATACTTCTCAAGTCGATTGAGCTTCTTATCAACATACTCTTTCAAAGCATCTGTCACTTCAATTTGTTGACCTCGAATACTGTAATTCATAAGGCACTCCTCCTTTGCAACACCATTATATCACTTTGTTAACGTCAAGTAAAAAGGTAATTCGGTGAATATTATCAACGATGTAAACTCTTACATTCTACCTTCAGAAATCTAGTGAACCAACAATATTAACCCTCGCTACCCTGCGTGGTTAAAGGTACGTTTGATAGAGCTATAGGACGGTTAATCTCGAATATTAACAAAGATTAATCACCTTAAGGGTTATTCTTATTTAACCAATATAGGCTAGAAAGAAACTGGATAATAATGACATATTATATGTGGCGATAGGGAATAAATAAAGACCCTGGAGATCTCCAGGGTCTGAATGTTATTAGTTCAGTAAAAAGCATTGATCCAACTATTATTAAGTCGGCTTAGGCCTAATAGATTATAATTTGATTACGTTAGCAGCTTGTGGTCCACGAGCGCCATCAACAACATCAAACTCAACAGCTTGACCTTCATCTAATGATTTGAAACCGTCTGTTTGAATTGCGGAGAAATGTACGAATACATCGCCACCATCGTCAGTTTCCAAGAAGCCATACCCTTTTTCTGCATTAAACCATTTTACTTTCCCTTGCATAAATAAACATTCCCTTCGTTTTGAAAAATGAAGTAAGCAAGCGCTTACTTTTAAGAATATAGCACCTACTGGGTGAGATTGTCAATTAATAAAAATTACACGATGGAATCATCCTTCATGTTCTGTTTGACTTCTCGAACGGCATCATGTCTCCATTCCTACTAGGGCGAAAACCATAACTTATGTTCTGAGAATTGTGGATCGAACATGGGATTCAATACTTGGGCAATCTTAATCCCCATGCTGGGCGTACTAAATATAGACCCTGGGCTTCTCAGAATTAATATAATTCACTTATTCTTTCAACAATGTAGTAATATGAGCCATTGAATCAGTCCCATTCTGTTGGATACGTTTGGAAATTGAATTCAAATAAGTTTGATTATGTTCGGTACCGCGCACAAATGACTGAATCACTTTAATTGCCAAATCTGGATTCAATCCATTATAGAACCCCGAAATTCCAACTAAATGTATTCTTAACATCGAATACAGTATTGACATTCTTGTAAATTGACTAAATACATTACTACTCTCGTTTACATTAGGGAACAAACTCTCGAATATATAATTAACTAAATAATTTTCTAAGATGTATCCATAGCTATTCATAAAAGGTTTATAGAATTCATTAAGATTATCATTGTACTTTTGTGTCAATACTTTCAGATCTACTTGATCTTGGACTTCAAATCCTGCTAGCATTTCTGAATAACATTCATTATATCTAAGTGTAATTCCACCAGATTTGATACGCTCTTGTATTAGTCCTACTACAAGTTGAACTTGAAGTTCAGTATTGATTTGGATTTGTGCAAGACTACTTATAAATATTGGAGTGCTTATCTTAATTTTGTACTCTTCTATTAGAGCTGGTACACGCTCGAATTGTTGTTCTTGTAATAGAATTTGCAATCTATTTATAAAGAGGCCTAAAAAGATCATACGATCACTTAAGTGAAGATTTCTATTTTGAATAATTTCAATAGTAAACACACGCAAATCCCAGAATAAATACTCTCCATTATCCAACCTCGATGTATCTAGATTATTTCTAATTCCCAAACCAGAATTCATATCATATTCCATATGTTCAAATTCAATACCCTCTGAATTTAAGAGCGCTAATCTAGCAATTTCAGGACATGACAACTTAGCTGACATTTCGAGTGTTTTACCCACCTTATTAATGGCTCGGGGGTAGGTAGTACATGTCGAAGATAGTAATTGTTCGCCTAGTTCCGCTTGAATCCCACATAAACCGCTCTCTTCCAACATGGGACAACGACCTTTACTATCCATAATAAAATGAGCATAATTATTGATATTTCCCGTTTCATTTTTAACACGCTTCATGGATTTATTCAACTTGTTACTCAATACTGGATGCCTAAGGCTTTTATAATTTTTGTAAGTCTTTTTATCCAACGTTACGACCCATCCAACACAGCAACTGTCTTCACATGCTGAACCAATACAAGTAAATGATTTCATATATGTCGGTATAAGAACTTCTTGTTTCAACAATATCACTCCTGCACTTTAATAAATTTAAACAAAAGGACCAAAAGCCCCACATAAAATTAACAAAAAGTTTAAATATATTGATATCTAATCATCCATTATTAAACTTTATGATATATTCATATTAAAATAGCGCTCAGAAACGCTAGTTTTATTTATCTTACAGGTGTTAGACCCACTATCATCTCTAAAAACAACCGTATGATCAGGAATGTTGCGTTCATAAACAGATGCACCATTGCCAACAGACACATAATTCCCTACTGAACAATCACCTATAATTGACGCATATGGTAGCAACGATACACCCTTACCAAGGGTAGGATATCTTCCTTTTTGTGCGCCAACTGTACTCCCCTGAAATGCTACCAAATAATCAGAGTATTTCGCTCTACCTAAAATCGTTCCCACCGTGTGTAACAGCACGAAGATATCAGGAAGTTCTGTATCATACATACAACTAAATCCATGGAGAGACTTGTTTAAATAAAACAATTTGTTAGCCAATTGCTGATCGTCTTGCATACTCCATACGCTGTTAGATAGAAACCATAAGAACACACAATATTGATCAGAATGTAAATGGTTCAGATAAGGAAGGCCATTAATATTATAAGCACCTAGACTAACATGACGGAAACAATGTTCCGTCCTTTGTATTGCATAATCAAATGCCTGTTCTTCAACACAGAAATCTGCCCTAATGTTATCAGGGAAGAAATGATTGATCTGCCTAGATACGTACGTTTTAAAATCGTTTAAAGAAAGAGAAAGTTCCATTACAGAACATCACAACCTCTCACTACTATTCTTCCACCATTGAATCGTTTTGTTCATCCCAGTATACAAGTCAACCTTAGGTTTCCAACCTAAAGATTGAATTTTGGAAATATCCCCTTGTACTAGTGGAGCTTGAAGATTTCCTTCCTTCACAGCACCAGGCAATATAAGATGTGACTTACCAAATTGATGAGCTATATGATTCACTAAATCAATAACCCGAATGGCTTGTCCAGAGGCTATATTGTAAATTCCCTCTTCATTACTTTTTAATAATTCATTTATAGCCTCGGCTGCGTCTTCGACATATAAAAAATCCCTCATCTGCGTTCCTTCTGTACATTTAGCCGTTTCGTCCTTCAGTAAGGATCGAATAATAGATGGTACTAGTCTAGATTCGGGCTCCATTGGCCCATATAAGAAGAATAGTCTTGCCCATCCAAGGCTCAAGCCCGTATGCTGTGCTAAATGAAATAACAAGGATCTCGTATAATTTTTACATGCTGAATAGGGCATATCATATGAATTAGATTCGTCGTCTTCTTTTAAAACTCCATGATCCCACTGATACTCTGCACATGTACCTGCCACTACAGCTCTTATGCCACCATTGGATACGAAATTTCGAAACAAACATAACGTTGCTTCTATCCATTGATAATTGCTTAAGGATGTGACATATTTCCCTGGTCTTGCATCCCATGCTAAGTGAATCAAATGGGAAGGTTGAACCTCTTGCATACACTTTTCAATATCTCTCTGATTAAACAAATCAACCGAATGCCAAATCACTGATTCAGATTCAACATTGGCCCCATATCTAGACAATGCATGAATTTCAAAATCCTCTTTTTTAAGAGTATCAATAACGTGATTGCCGATGAACCCACTAGCCCCAGTAACTATTACCTTTTTCATATCACAAATCCCTGAAAATCTCTATCTTTAGTTGATATTACCTCGCATGATAGAGGCCATTCAATGTTAAACACAGGATCATTCCAATGCACTCCTCTTGAAGAAGAAGCATTATAAATCTGACTCATATGATAAAAAACTTCAGTCTTATCCTCTAATGTTTGAAAACCGTGAGCGAAGCCCTCAGGTACATACAGCATTCGACCATTATTTTCATTCAATTCGACAGCATACCACTTCAGATATGTATTCGATAAGGGACGTAAATCAATAATAACATCATAAATTGCCCCTCTTGTACACCTGATCAATTTTGTCTCTTCAAAAGGACTTACTTGGTAATGCATACCCCTTACCGTACCTCGTCGGATATTATAAGAGACATTACACTGCACAAAATCATTTACCAATCCATGAGTTATGAATTCATCCTTACAAAACGTTCGTGCAAAGAATCCTCTTTCATCATGGTGCGGTTCTGCATCAATTACATATGCCCCTCTTAGCGGAGTTTCTAGAAACTTCATTCGATCACCGTCACTTCAGGTACTGGAACTATCCACTTGCCGCCCCATTCCCGAATAAACGAAGTCTGCTCCATAATCTCTTCTTTCAAATTCCATGGAAGAATAAAGATATAGTCGGGTTTAGTCTCTTTCAACTGTTCGGGAGAATACACTGGAATTCTTGATCCGGGCAGAAAGGTTCCTTGCTTATATGGACTTCGATCCACCGTATAATCCAAATAGTCACGATCAATACCACAATAATTAATCAGGGTATTTCCCTTAGCTGGCGCACCGTACCCAGCGATGGTATGTCCCTTTTCTTTCATATCAATCAGGAAGCTCATAATCTGTCTTTTTAATTGGACAGCATCGTTATGAAATCCATTGTACATTTCAATATTACTCATACCAAATAACGTTTCTTTTTCTAATAATGTATCAACAGTTTGACTTACTTGTAAATCGTTATTATTGGAATGACATGCAAAAATTCGCAAAGATCCACCGTGCGTCTCTAGCTGCTCAACATCATAGATTGAAAGGTTGTGACTCTTAAATAATTGACAGACGGTTGTCAGAGATAAATAAGAGTAATGTTCGTGATATATTGTATCAAACTGATTATGTTCTATTAGTTGAAGTAAGTGAGGGAATTCCATCGTTATCGTACCCTGTGGTTTTAAAAGAATCTTCATCCCTTCAACAAAGTCGTTTAAATCTGGAACATGTGCAAGTACGTTATTCCCAAGTAAGAGGTCTGCACTTTTCCCCTTTTCTTTCAATGCTGTTGCCAATGTAGTTCCGAAAAAGTCCACCGTCGTATCGATTCCTTTCTCGATCGCAGCTTTCGCAACATTAGCGGCAGGTTCAATTCCTAGCACAGAAATACCCTTTTCTTTAAAGTACTGCAATAAGTAACCATCATTGCTTGCGATTTCAACTACTTGTTGATCCTTCGTGTAATTAAATCGATCTACCATGGTCTCAACATATTTACGGCAATGGTTAAGCCAGCTATCGGAATAGCTGCTAAAATAGGCGTAATCGCTAAATATATGTTCTGGAGACTCGAAATCCTCCACCTGAACTAAAAAGCAATGCTCGCAAACATAAGTTCTTAATGGATACATATGCTCCATTTGGCTTTCAGACTTCACATACGAATTGGCTAATGGTGAAACTCCCAAATCCAGAAAAACAGTACTTAGTTCTGTACCGCAAAAACGGCATGTTCCAGTTGACATTCTCTCATATCCCCTTAATGAGCAAAAATTCTAGAAGATTTTATAATTTCATATTGACGTATTTGTTTTAAAGTTACATCATCTACACGATTACTCATATAGTTAGAATACCATTCCATTGTCCATTCGATAGATTGGGATATAGGTAATTGTATCCCCCA
Organism: Paenibacillus sp. Y301; assembly: GCF_059445505.1. NCBI lineage: Bacteria > Bacillati > Bacillota > Bacilli > Caryophanales > Paenibacillaceae > Paenibacillus > Paenibacillus sp. Y301. The sequence goes on from NZ_JCAIUL010000018.1 coordinate 44,217, forward strand.
CTTCAACAGTTCTATAGCTTTATCGCTGTTTAGGACTAGACATGACGCTTCATAAGGCTGCGTGTTCGTTTCATATTCTACGTTCAGCTGTGCCCCGAGATATTTGTTACATTCACCAATCAGTTGTGCAACGGATATATTAGAGGACTCCCCAGGGCCAAAATTCCAAGCTCCCGCGTACTCTTCTCCCGATTCCCACATTTTTTGGGCAAGTAACAAATATCCATTCAAACAATCTAAGACATGCTGCCAAGGTCGAATTGCTTGAGGATATCTAATATTTAAGGGCTTATTATTGATAACCGAGCGAATGACATCTGGAATAATACGATCTACTGCCCAGTCTCCCCCACCTATTACATTACCTGCTCTTGCAGATGATAACAATCTACCACTAGTAGAGTAGAATGATCTTTCATAGGCTGACGTAACAAGTTCTGAGCAGCCCTTACTAGCACTATAGGGATCAGATCCTCCCATAGAATCATGTTCAACAAACCCTCGCAAGGAATTATTATTGTTCTCGTAGCATTTATCCGTCGTAACATTAATAACAACTTGAACGGATTCAGTATTCCTAGCTACCTCTAATAAATGCACCGTTCCCATAACATTAACCGAGAACGTTGCAATCGGATCTAAATATGACTCTCTTACTAATGGTTGTGCTGCGAGATGAAAGATAACTTCAGGTTGAATTCTTCCAATAAATGATTGTAACCGTTGATAATCTAATATATCACCGTATGTGGATTCCATATTTTTAGAGACATCTGCAATACCATATAAATTGGGCTCCGTCACAGGTGATAGACTGTATCCGTAAACATCCGCTCCTAAATACTGAAGCCATAATGCGAGCCAACTCCCTTTGAACCCGGTATGACCTGTAATGAGTACCTTTTTAGATTTCCAAAAGTCTTGATTCATTTATTCCCACACCTTCCAAGGAGCCTTTCCCTTTTCCCACATTTCTTCAAGTTTCGTCTTTTCCCTTAATGTATCCATGGGTTGCCAGAACCCCTCATGCATAAAGGCCGACAATTCTCCTGACTTAGCTAATTGCTCCATAGGCTCTTCTTCCCACGTGGTATTATCTCCACTGATTAAATCAAATACCTGTGGTTCTAGAACAAAGAATCCACCATTAATCCAATTACCATCGCCCATCGGTTTTTCTTGGAAACCAATAATTTTATCTTCTTGAAACTCAAATGCACCGAATCTTCCAGGGGGCCGCACTGTCGTTACAGTTGCAAGATGCCCCTTTTCCTTATGGAATTGCACGAGTTCTGATATATTAACGTCACTTAATCCATCTCCATATGTAAAACAGAACGTCTCATCACCAACATATGGTTGAACTCTCTTCAACCTCCCGCCGGTCAATGTATGCTCTCCTGTATCAACAAGAGTTACTTTCCAAGACTCTGAATTATTTTTATGTATTTTCATCTCATTCGTCCTGAAATCAAACGTTACATCTGATGTATGCATATAATAATTAGCGAAAAATTCCTTTATAAGATAGCCTTTGTAACCCAAACATATAATAAAGTCGTTTATTCCATAAGTAGAATATATTTTCATAATGTGCCAAAGCATTGGGGCTCCACCAATTTCCACCATAGGCTTAGGTTTCAACACAGTTTCTTCGCTCAATCTTGTGCCTAATCCACCAGCCAAAATTACCGCTTTCATCTGTTATACATCCTTTCGAACGATAATTTCCAACTCAACCTTGTTTGAGCTAAACTCTATGGCTTTGCAATAGGCAAACGCTATCCCCTGCAATTTAAGTAAAGCAATATGCTTATTCATAATAGTCTCATCAAAATCAGAATAGCTAATGCTTAGTGCTAATTGCCCACCATGACTTAACAATGCAATCAATTGCTTTATACTCTGAGGGTTATTATTCAAATGTTCTGAGTCAGATTCAAAAATAATATAGTCAAAGGATTTGCCATTTAGTTTCACTTCAACTTGATCAATTTCCGCCTGAATGACTTGGTCTGAAACGGTCACAATGTCATCCAAATACTTCTTATTAATGCAGTAACTTGTAATATCAACGTTCTCTATACCTTTTTCCTTCAGCATGTTTTTCAATTGTAATGGATTACCACCACATTTAGTATGCACACCTAGAATTGAAGCATTGACACTTCCCAAATCAATAGAGATTTCATTAAGAATTCTTGGATTAAACACAGCATCTGACCATGCATCTAATCCATATTTTTTAATGAATATATCTCTACTCACATTCATTGAATTATTATTAATCTGGTCATCACGAACTGTGACCGATCCAAAGTGGTACGTAAACGTATCCTTACAATAAACCAACTTATATCCTAATCTTCGAATACGAAAACTAATATCATCATCAGAGAACTCTCCATAATAAAACTGAGGATCATAATAGTCAATTTGTTTAAGTAGCTCTGTTTTGACCATTAATACACATGGAAGGAGTCTTACTCGTTCTTCCCATTTACGTGGATCTGAATGATTATAGCTTTCCGCGAATTCTAGCATCTCTTCTAAATTATTATATTCTCCATTAATTTGCTGTAGATTGCTTATTGTACTTGCTCCAGGAGATACGTATCCTATTTTTTCGTCCGATTCTATGCATATTAATAAATTCTCTAACCATCGAGGTGTAAAAATAAAGTCATTACATACACAGGCTGTATATTTACCCTCTGCCACTTTCATTCCTTCATTAAATCCATTAACCACTCCTACATTTTTTATCAAATGAAGGGGTTTGACCTGAGATAATGAGTCAAAATAATCTCTAGTTCCATCCGTAGAACCATTATTGACTACAATTATCTCATAGCTAATATTTTTAGTATAAGTTAAGATACTTTCTATACATAATTTGGTATAATCCAATTTATTATAGGCTAGGACTACAATACTAACTAATGGCTTCTGAGCTAATGAAATCTGATGTCTATTCTCATTAATGAACTGTTCTATCAAACTTAGGAGTTCAACATCTTTAGTTGAGGATGCTACCTTTCCAAAATAATAATTAGATTGGATAAAATTATTACGTAACTTGTTAATAAAACCAAGGTTGAACAGTAAATCATCATATTCCGAATCGATACGTAGCCCTTCTAACAAATAATCCTCAGCTTCTTGCAGATTATTTTCTGCTACAGCTATAGATGCTTTGATCGTATATGTTTCAACATCTTTAACTAAAGGGCTCATCTGTTCTAATTCTGTCATTAACCTCTTGGCCTCATCGAGACTACCCATTTGAATAAGATCTTGAATTCTCTGTTTCATACTCTAATTTTCTCCATTCTTTAATTAATAACATTAGTCATTGTGATTATTACTAAATCACAATAATCATCTAGTATAATTTCACACGTTCACGTTACATTCTGAAAACATTAAATATTTCAAATCGTAGACTATATACTTAATATCGGTATTTTCATCCTAAAAATAAAGTTACAAAAAACGGATAATCCTCTATCTAATGATAGTGGATTATCCTTAGTCTTTAGCAGTCGTTTAACTTCGTTCTTGCCCATTCTGATGCAGGCTTCATCAGACTCATACGTTTCAAATACGCTTTTTGAATATCTCTATCATCTACGATCATTGCGATCCTATATATCTTATATAGTAATTCAAAACTAGAATGATGTTGCTCAGACTCTAAATAATATTGATATCCATCTCCATACATCTCCATACGAGTTAATATATCTCCTGTTAATTCATATACGATAGCTTTATCCGTTTTATCATCAGGTTCTAATATCCCCTGCAGTGCAAGCTCATTAAATTGAAATTTAAATAGCATTTTCGACAATTCATAGCGTAGCATAGGTACTTGCACTTGAGTAATCATATATTCAATCACATCATACTTGCGGAGCATTAATAAATCGTGACATAAGTTTATATACAATTGTCTTAAATCGTCATGTAAGTCTGCTTCTATAATCAATTCTCTTTTTATTAATTTCTTAAGTATTTGTTTGTCTTTCTCATGCAGGTTGAAATGAACGATACTTTTTTCGAAGAATGTTACATCTTCTCCGACAACAGCTACAAATACAATATCACGTTGATTTCCATCTTTAATCGAAGTGCAAGATGACCAAATTGCTTTCGCAGATTCCAAATTTCCTTCCACTTGCATGATCCATGCACAAAGATCATCATCAAACTCTTGAGTGATAAATTTGGATAGATTTATAAATAAAGGGTTTCTATAAAGATATAGAAACTGCATTAGGATATTGGCTTCATCTGCTGATTCAAAGGGATAAATAGCTTGTAGATGTTGCAGAACATCTACGGGATCAGCATTTAGGAATAAATCAAAGAAAATTCTCAAAGATGCTGGGTGCATCCTATTTTGATTCAATCCTGCAATAATATGATCTCGTGCCTTCTCTGGTTGATTATACTTCAAATAGATCTCCGACAGATACGCGTGTGTTAAGTAAGAACCTACACCTTCTACTGTGGACAGTAAATCGTCTGTTACTTCACCCAGTTCCAAGCATTGGATGAATACTAATTCTGCATCCTGAAAGTAACCAATATCATAATATATCACCCCAAGCTGATAGAATAAGTCTGTATAAGTTGGATATACCGTTGACGAATCCTTTAGCACTCTTATGGCTTCATTGTAGCTTCTCAATTTCACTAAACACTGAGCTAAATTAATAATTAAACTCGGGGCAAATGTAGTATTAGGATTCATCTTATAAGACTTTCTAAATGCCTTCACTGCTTTATCATACTCATGAATGGATTTATATTGGATTCCCAGATTATAATAACCGAATGATGTAGGATTATCCTTCAACTCGTCTTGAATAATCCCCATATTCCTTTCATTCTTACTTTTACTTTGAATAACGTCATCTTGATACCCATCATGATTAATAAAGACCAGTAATATTTCCCCTTTAGCCTTAGGAAACTCTCTTGTATTAATCTGTTCATGCAATGCTCCAATATATCTGAATCCAATTGTATTGGAGAACAATCTGATAAATGGATGTGTATAGACTACTGCAGGTTTTATTAAATTCCGTACTCTCAAGAAATAATACTCTTTCGACAATACTTCGAGCATCAAACTCTTGCTCTCATCCTCTAAATATTCATCGGCATCCAATACAAGGATATAATCACATGTCGCATGCTGAATAGCAAAATTCCGAGCATCAGCGAAGTTATTGTTCCACTCATAATGAAAGACATTTGTTGTATATTGTCGTGCAATATCTAAGGTCCGATCTGTAGAACCTGTGTCTACAATAATGATCTCATCCACTATATCTCTAACACTATTTAGACATCTATCTAGTGATCTTTCTTCGTCCTTAACGATCATACACAGTGATATTGTTTGATGCTTCATTTTAACTCATCCTTATACTGGTTTATCTTTGCAAGCGCTGGATCGAAGTTATATTCTGCACTTCTAGAATAATATTCGATAGCTAATTTGAGATTATTTGTTACCTCATAATAAACACCCAAATTATATAAAGCTCTATATGAACCTACGCCCTCTACCGTTTCATATGAATGATTGTTAACTTCTCCTAGATGAAGGCAATAATCAAACGTTTCTTTAATAGCTATAAATTTGCGGACGTCTTGTCTCTCAATTAATGAAACGCCATATAAAAAATATAAATCCGTAAAATCCGGGTAAAATTCAACTGCATCACTAATTAGGTTGTCCAGGAAATCATATTCTCTAAGGTTCATTAAACAATACCCGTATGATAGAAATACAGTTGACATGTACCTTGGCAATGAATCTAATTCCGATACCCTTTGGATCGTATCATCAAAGTAATGAATCGCTTCCTCGTAATTTTTGTTCACATAATAGGTCTGTCCCATTTGGAAACTTAAATACATCGAGTTAGGGTCTGATTCGATTTGTTTTCTTAGCAATATTAAGTTGCGTTCAATCTTTTCTTTCTTTTGTATCTCCATTTCATTGTATCCATAATGATGTAGAATAACTTCTGTTGATTGAATCACAGCAATGGGCTTATCTCTATAATATAACTGTTCATGAATTACACCGTTATAACGGTAATCTTCTGAATTAGGAAATAACCGAGTAATTCTTGAATTCACAGTTCTATGTTCATCTATTATACTTCGTATATTAACTGTCGCTGGTTCATTCGTTAGTCGTTCTGTATACTCCTCAAGAAACCTTACTGTAGCCTGATCCAAAGTCTCATCTGCGTCAATAACCAATATATAGGGTTCTGTCGCAATACGGATTGCATAGTTTCTAGCTTCCGCAAAGTTATCATTCCATTGATAATGATGAACTCTCAGCTTTTCTTCACCTACTATTTCAATCGTACGATCATTAGATCCTGTATCGACAACATTAATCTCCTTCACAACTTGTTTCAGTGACTGAATACATTTGGCAATGTGCTTCTCTTCATTTTTGACAATTATACAAGCAGATATCGGTAAATTCGTTATCATAATCATTCCCCACAGTAAATGTCTTTATAAAAAAAGGGGCCAGTTGGCCCCCCCTCTTAATATATCCTTACTTATACTCAAAGTTCAACGAAGCTACAGTTTGCTGGCCATCCGGATTAATTATATAGTAGGATACGATTCCTACTGTTCCAGCTGGAGTTTTGAATTTCAATCGAGTAGTATTCACAAATGTTGCTTCATATTCAACTCCTGCAAATACAATTTTTGCTCCAGATTTAAAATTCTTACCATCAATATACACGATAGTACCACCATTGGCTGTACCATAATTTGGAGATGCGCCTGTAAGAATAGGTGCAGGCACTACTGGTGGAGCTTCATAAGTAAATATTGTTGTCGCAGACAGTCCCGCTGGATTAGTAATTTTTATCTCTACAGGTCCAGCAATAGAAGAAGCAGGAGTTATAAGTTTAATACGTGTAGAATTTACATATGTGTAACTTACTTCTACATTATTCATTGTAACCTTTAATTCTGAAGTGAAATAAGTTCCATCAATATATACAATTGTTCCTCCAGTCATTAGTCCAGAACTAGGTGTTATGAAACTCACAGTTGGTATATCTTCTAGATAAGTGAACCCACCCACAAGTGTAGAAGACTTCCCATCTGGATTAGTGATTGTCACATCTACTGGTCCTGTAACATCTACTGCTGGAACTTTAACTCTTACATTGGTTGCACTCTGATAAGACAATAATTGTAGCTGTTGTGAACCAATCATTACAGTCGCACCTTGTTGGAAGTCAGTTCCGAAGATGTTTAATGTATATCCACCGCGTTTATTTCCTTGATTAGGGTCAAGGCTTGTAATTACAGGGTCTGGATACACGGGTGGTGTATCATAACTGAATCCACCTACAAGAAGGCCTGATTTACCATCAGCATTCAGAACTTTAGCATCTACTGGTCCAGGCGTTGATCCAACTGGTGATTTCACCTTCAACCGTGTTGAGTTAACATAGGTTGCATTTAAGTCAACTTCATTCCCATCGATAATAAAATACATTTTAGTCTCCGAGTTAAAACCCGTACCATCCACATAAAGGATTGTTCCACCACCCAAAGGTCCATGTGCTGGACTTATCGCTGTTAAGGTTGGCGCTGGTTGTTCTGGTGGAGCATCATACGTAAAGGCATCTGCAAGTCTAAATGTTTGCCTATCAGGATTTACTACAGTCACACTAACTGTTTCTGGGGTAGCCCATGCTGGCGTCTTAAAGGTCAATCTTGAAGAGTCAACAAATTTTGATGGTACTTCTACTCCGTTACCTACAATAATGATAGCACCAGACACAAGATCCTTTCCGTCTAGATATACCGTAGTTTCACCTACCAACGGTCCGTTGCTAGGAGTAATTCCTGTAACTGTCGGTGGTGGTGGAGTGATGAAAGAAAAGGATTGTGGTAATACAGATTCTGTGCCATCTGCATTAACGACTTTAACATCTACAGTTTCAGCTTGCGCCCAAGCAGGAGTTACAGCAGTCAATTTACTTGCGTTATTAAATACAACTGAACTCGCTTCAACACCATTAAAATACACTTTACTTGCTGATTCGAATAGTGAACCCGTTAATGTGACAGTTGTTCCCCCAGTTGTTTCTCCCTGATCTGGGGTAATCGATACTAATTTCACAGTCGGAGGTGCTTCATAAGTAAAGGCATCTACTAATGAAAGTTCCGTACCATCTGGGTTCTCAATTTTGACATCTACTATCCCAGGTGCTGCCCCTGCAGGCGTTATAGCAGATATAGAACCTGCTGTGTTGTAAGTAACCGTTGTTGAGTATTGGTCACCGACTTTCACCTTAACTCCTGGTAAGAAGTAGTTACCAGTAATCACCAATTTAGTTCCACCCGCAAGTGGTCCCATAACTGGCGATAAATTTGAAACCTCTGGTTGTGCATAATATGCAAAGTCAGCAGTCGCAGTTTGATTATCGGTATTAATAACCGACAAGGTAACATTACCTTGTGTACCAACTGGAGTAATTACCTTCAGTTCAGTATTACTAATATATGTTACATTACTCGAGAGGGTAGTTCCAAATTTAACCTGAGGGTTTGGTAAGAAATTCTCCCCTATAATTGTAACTTCTTCTCCTCCTGTAATAATGCCCTTGTTCGGTGTTACTGTAGTAATGATCGGTGCGGGATAACTCACTACCACATTAGCCGAAGGAATAATATAGCTATTGGTAGCTCCTGTATAATCTTTATAACTAATGTTAGAAGTCGAAGTGGTTACTGGATATGTTCCGTTTATACCACCTTGTTTTTGACGTATTTTATAATTAAATGACAGTGTGTCATTTTTCAACTCCAAGAAGTTCCATGTTAATGTATTTCCGTTCACAGTTGGCTTAGGTATATTGTTATCATAAGAACCTGGGACAATTTCGAACCCATCATTAACATTCTCAGTGACAACAACATCGTAAGCACTTGCCAAACCTATTTCTTTAACAATAGCTGCATAAATGTCTTTCAAACCTACTGAACCTAATACAAAATGATGATGCTGGGCTGTTGTAGCCATATTCTTCAACAGAATATTTGCTTCACTTGTATCTGGAACGGTATCTGCATTCAACAGTGCTATCGTATAAAATACAATTCCTGCATCTTTAGCTTGCTTAGCCTTCATCAATGTGTAATCGTAGGCATTTAATCCGGCTCCCTCTTCACCTTTACCTGCTACACCTTTAGCCTCACCATCAGTGAGCAGTACGATAACAGGCTGAGCTTCAGGACGATGATTAGCTAATAACTCCTTAGCCTTTTGAATCGCTTTTCCTGTTGAAGTATTTCCGGACGAATTCACAGTATCAACATAGGCTTTGGCACTTTGTGCATCAGCAGTTAGATCAAATGATTTGATCATATCGTCACTACTATAATCAACGATACCTACACGATGTGTTGACAAATCCATCATGTCAATAAACCCTTTGGCAGCGGATTTGGCATTTGTCATTTTGTCGCCTGCCATACTTCCAGACTTATCGATGACAAGAATTACATCATTTGGTTTAATAACGTTAATCGGAGGAGTCCCTTGGACATTTAATGTAACCTCAGTTTCTCCACCTACTAATATATTTGCAGGATTAACAGTGGTAGAAGCTGACACATAGTCTGTCGCCGCCTCAGCAGGTGATAACGGTGTTAGACTGGCACTTATAACTAGTACTAATAGCATAATAAAAAACTTTTTAAACTTTTTCATACAAATCCTCCTATTTAGTATTTTCGATCATAAAAGTAAGAATCCGCGAAGATGGGAGCTTCATATTGTTGCGATACTTTAGAGGACATTACATGGGCTTGTTGCATTCGATTCATACTTGTACTCAATAAAGATTGCATAGATTCATTCAATTTAGACAAAACTCTCAGCATATCCTTTTCTGACTCACTATACTTTTTGTCTTCACTTGACTGCAAAATAAGATACAAACTCTCGACTTGAGCTTCTCTTTTTAGAAAAGCACTTCCATCTTCTCCCTGCAATATTTCCTCATAGATATCCTTCAATTGTTGCATGATCTGAAAACGGTCCATATCAGCTACCTTTGCCGCTCTTCGCAATATGAACAGCTTCCTTCCACGTCTCCGCAAATCCTCGGGCAAAATCTATAACTTGTTCCAACAACTCCGGATCTTTACTGATAATAAACGAATTTAGCTGAGACAAGTAGAACATATACAAATCACGAAGTTGTCCCGAAATCTCGTAATTAAAATTTAGAGTTCCGAGTAACTCATACAATATAGCTCTTGCTCCGTGAATTCGTTCTAACATCTCTTCCAGCTGATCTTTACTCAAATGTAATTTGGCCATATTCAGTTTGCGATACAACTCTTCATATAATAGGAGGGTCAGTTCACCAGGACTTGCTGTTTCCACTTTCGTTTTGATATATTGTTGTTGGTAATTCAATGCCACCATGTAAAACCTCTCCCTATAAACTTAAAGTTGATGATGCTTATGACTATGGCTACATTTGACTAGCTTCCCAGTTGTGATGTAAGCCAAGAACCTTTATTATTCAATTTCTGCATGGCAAGTTCCATAGCGGTAAATTGTTTGTAATAGCGTTCTTCAATCGTTATGAGCCGTGATTCCAATGTCGACATCTTATCATTTATCGTGTCAATTCTTTTACCTAACTGACTTCCATCCACTGCATCAGACACTGTTCCAGAACCAATTCGTTTAATAATTTTATTAATCTGTGTCGTAAGAGTTGAATACAATCTTTCAGCATATCCAGTCTCACTCTGATAATCCTTGTCAGTAGGGTCCTTAGTACTGGTCTTCGTGAACAGATTCATAACCCCGTCAGGATCACTATTGATTGCTTCAGTCAGCTTCACCGTGTCAATTTCTAACTTACCTAATTCGCTGGTCATTCCTTTAGAGAAACTCTTAAACTTGATCCCAATATCAGATAATGAATCCATCCCGCTGCTCAACCCGCTCACTTTATTGAGAAGTACACTTTTCAATGAAGTTAGGGCTCCAGTTAGAATATCATCACGATACAGCATTCCCACCTTGGCCTTAGATTCCCATAATTCAATTTGCTTCTCCGACATACTTTCCTTCTCTTCATCTGTTAAAGGTGTATAGCTACGGTTCGGAACAGCTTTTGTCTTATCATTCACAGAATCAACCAAGCTATTATACTGTTCAACAAAACTTGTGATCTGATCAACAATATTAGATGTGTCACGAGCTACTGACACAGAGGCCGTGGTTGTGGACACACCCTTCAGATCAAACCGAACACCATTCATTTCAAATGCATTATTCTCGAATTCTAAGGATGTACCATTCACTTGAACGGAGGCATTAGTTCCTGCAACTGCGGTAGGTGCACTCAACTTAAACAACGAAGAGGCTACGCCACTTGGATCATTAATTTGAATGGATGAACTTTTCCCAGTAGCATTGGAACTCAGCATGAATCGACTATTGATGCTATCATAACTCATCGTCACGCCAATATTAGCACTATTCACCTGTTTCATGACGGAATCATATGTTGAACCTGCAGTCACATCAATTGTCGTAGAACCTTTAGGTCCAACAATTTCAAACGATCCCGTTGTAGCTACTTGTGCATTGATATCAACAGCGTTGGTTGTCCCAACTGCCAAGGCACTCGACGCCAGACTATTGACACTAATGGTGAATCCACCACTAGTAGCTTTAGAGGATGCTGTTGCTGTTACCACACTCGTGTCACTACTATTCGCACTTTGTTTGTTAAAGGCACTAGAGAACCGCATCTTATCTGTCAAATTACGGATCGCCGTTAACGTTGAATTCATTTCTCTGTACGAGTCTCGCTTCCATGCGATGGTTTGTTTCTCCTTAACCAATTTATCAAGAGGTACCCTCTCCGTTTGCATAAGCTTCTTGATAATTGTATCTGTATCCAAGCCGGAGGCCATCCCACTCATTCGTATTGTCATTCTCGTTCCCTCCTATCTGTTATTTTCTCTCATCGAGGAACAATCCAACTTGTTCGCACAAATTCTGAACTAGATCAAGATATTTCTCTGGTGGAATTTCTCTAAGCACTTCATTAGTTTCCGTATTCATCACTTTAACGATCATTTCCTTGCTACCTTGATGTACTGACCATTGCAAGCGAGTATCTAATCGTTGAAGCACTTTATTCCCACGTTCGATTAGTTCCGTGAGTCTCTGATCACTAATGGAGGGAAGATTAATCAAGTGTGGTCCCCGGAGAGTAGTCTTCAACCCTGCATCCTGACTCAACAGAATAGAATCTTGCAATGGGAAATTCTCTGCTGACGAATCTATTCGCATCTACCTCAGCTCCCTATTCCGTTAATATTAAAAAAACCGACCGGATTACCCGGCCGGCCCCTACGTTGAACAATTGATTAACGAAGCAATTGCAGGATGCCTTGTGGTTGTTGGTTCGCTTGAGCCAACATCGCAGTAGCAGCCTGTTGAAGAATATTAACCTTCGTAGACTCGCTCATTTCTTTCGCCATATCTACATCACGAATACGGGATTCTGCTGCTTGTAAATTCTCAGAAGTTGTTCCCAAGTTATTGATTGTATGTTCTAGGCGGTTTTGTACAGCACCCAAATTCGAACGGATAGCAGATACTTTATCGATAGCTACCTGAACAAGTGTCAAGTTACCAGTAGCTTCAGCATTCGTACCATTTAAAAGTGGATCTAAAGTACCAATTCCCAATTCATCAACAGTAGCCTTTATAAGTTCTAGAGAAATAGTATCACCAGCATTAGCACCTACCTGAAAGACTATTGGCGCTGTTTGAGCATCATCTCCAAGAAGGTTCTTAGTATTGAAAGTTGTTTGCTTAGAGATATCCTCAATTTGAGATGTCAATGCAGTAATCTCAGATTGAATTTTTCCGACATCAGTAGTTGTCAACACTTCATTTGCTGCTTGCGTGAACAATTCGCCCATACGTTGTAGCATAGCGTGAGTTTCGTTCAATGCACCTTCAGCTGTTTGGATCAATGAAATACCATCTAAAGCATTTTTGCTAGCTTGTTCCAAACCACGGATTTGGTTACGCATTTTCTCAGAGATTGCAAGACCAGCAGCATCATCAGCTGCACGGTTAATTCTGTAACCAGAAGACAATTTCTCTAAAGATTTGTTTTGAGCATTGTTGTTATTCGTCAGTTGACGTTGTGTGTTGTAAGAAGCGATATTGTGATTAATACGCATGATATAATTCCTCCTTGGAATGTGTTGGTGATTAGCATCCTTGCTTCACCCATGATTTGGTGTAGTCATAGCTTGCGGCCGTCAAAGCTATGATAACGTCCCATATTATATATATCGGACAAACTCCGTTAATGTTTATAGTATTTTATATATTTTAGAAATATTTATTTTTTCTTGGTAACGAGATATCTTGTAGAATTCGCTCTATATTATCGTTCAGTAGAACAGCCTTCTTGTTCTGCTCTTGAATGTGCTTATAGATCTCCTCCCTATAGATACTTATATGTTTAGGGGCCTCAATACCAATTCTGACTTGATCACCCACAACATCAATGATAGAAATGACAATATCATCACCGATCATTATTTGTTGACCTTTGTTCCTGGAGAGCAATAGCATACTATCCTTCCCCCTCTCCATGGTGATCTACCAAAGAGCAACGTGTAGAATAATCAGATGATTCTAGTATAATCTGCACTCCTTCTTTCGTTACCTTATTAATAGCAATCGGGGCTTTCAAGTTAATCGATATATTAGTAGTGGATCTGATGGTAGTGATCACTTTGATATCAACAAATTCCTCACTATGGAGCTTTAACTTGTCCAACCAATGATCCTCGATATCAAACTCATAATCCGGTTGGAATTGGAAAGGATCCGTTAATACAAAGGTTAGATTGGGGTCGTCAACGGATTGCATGAATTCAAAGGGGCTTTCTTCTGAAGATTGAATCAGGAAATAACGTGTCATTTCTGTAAATCCTAGAATTGGACTTACAAAGTTAATAATCGCCGTGTCCTCGATCTCTACTTCTCCAAACCTTGCTGTCTGTACGAACATGAGTACTTCCTCCTTAGTGGTCACAAGCATACACGGCCTCGCCGTCCTTTAACGGCGAAGAAACGTTTAGCGTTGAAATATAAGCCTATTTATAAGCAGAAATACTTATAGACTCTTATATTATAAAAAAAATAGCTATAATGAATCGAAATTCATTATAGCTATTGTATCGAAAATATTATATAACCGCATCCAATTGCGTTCCGATTATACTAAAATTTATATAGTTTTTCTGGGCAACATATGCTCTCAAATTACTGGGAGTACAGTTCATTCTTACCTCACCATATTCCGGATCACAGGTCACTCCACCTGGTGTATACCTCATTTCAACAGTTCTGGGCGTATAAGTAATATCTATATTGTCATAGGAGACAGGACCACGGAACTCCATGTATCTGTCTTTCAGCGTATTCTCATACGCCAAGTCAGCGAACACATGGCTTCCCTTGTCTTGAATGGCCATCATCCGATCTCCCGCCTCCGCAATTTCGCCAATGTTCTGAACAACGGATGACTTCGCATTCTGAGAAATACGTTCAAGCATTTCAATTGATCTAGCTAGGCCTGCACCTGACCTTGCTCTGCTCTGATCAATGTGCAATTCCCCATCCGTACTCCTCATTTCTAATTTTCCGGACTGTTGACTTATGTTTAAGTTAGATTTCGGTTGCTCAATACTCAATTGACCCCTTACCGTCTCCAAGCCAATCTTGCTATAGCCCTGTTGAATTTGTATACGGGGAATATTCATTCAAGTCACCTCTTTAGTTCAAGAAATCAAGCAGACTTGGACGAATCACGCGAGCCATGGTGTCCAACGAAGCCTGATAAATACTCTCTGATGTCTTTAGCTCCGTAATAACCTTACTCATATCAGCATCCTCAGTCTTTGACTGAAGGGATACATAATTCAGATTCAGATCTCCTAGACGACTCAGTGTGAAGTCCAGTCTATTCTGTTTCCCTCCCACTGCTGCTTGCGCGATAATAACATTCTCCAGAGATTTCTGAAAGGCAGGAATGGATGCTTGAATACCTGCTGTGCTATCGTTAAGTAATGCCTTCTTAAAGTCATCTACCACTTTAAATAACCCATTTGCATCACCTGAAGCTCCAAACACATTATCACCGATTGCATTAACACTTACATAAATGCCTGCACCAATCTGATATTCAACCTCACCTTGATCCAAACTGTACGCCTGATTTGCGGGATCAGCTGGATATGGTGGTTCGTTAACACGCTCACCATTAAATATATACTTCCCTTTAAACTGAGAGTTCCCTATAGAAACTAATTGGTTATACAATTCATCGACCTCGGCAGCAATATTCTTACGAGCATCCGCAGGTACGGTATCCGTTCCACCTTGAACCGCAAGTTCAGCGAGCTTTTGAATAATTTCTGTGGTTTGTGTCATGGCTGAATCATTCATTTTCATCCATGAATCTGCATCTTCCACATTCTCTGTAAATTGCGTCGTTGAACTAATTTCTGAACGATAGTGAAGTGCACTAGCTACACCTACTGGATCGTCTGAAGGGCGATTAATCCGGCGTTGAGTCATCATCTGTTCCTGTTGCTTGTCCATACGTTTATAGTTAGTCTGTAGACCTGTCATCATCGAATTACTCATCATTGATTGTGTAATACGCATCAATTCATCCCCTATCTACCGACTACGCCGGTACCGTTAATTAATTTGTCTAACATTTCATCCATCGTTGTAATGATTCTTGAAGAAGCACTGTATGCATGCTGGAATCGGATAAGATCGGACATTTCCTCATCCAATGAAACGCTGCTGATCGACTGACGCAGAGTATCCGCATGGTTAACAAGTAAACTCCCGTTATCCGTCATCTTCGTTGCATGTTGTGTATCCATACCCAACTGAGCTATGACGGATTGTAGATAGCCACTAAATGTGCCATCTGTGGTAATGGCACCATTCGTACCTGTTGGATCAAAATTCATTTTACGTTCTGCTAATCCAGCAATAAGAAGTGCCATATCACCATTACCTTGCAACACTTTATTCTGTGTAGTACCATTTGCATTAGTAACTGTCTCTGTACGCATAGATGCTGCAATATTCTTCAGATCATTAAGAATGTCGTTATTCACTCGAATATTAGCGGCCGTAATCGTAGCTGATCCATCCGAAGTTACAAAGAAGTCTTTACCATTCGTAGCTGGCTCTGCCAAGGTATACCCTAATTTATGTAACCCATTTAATCCATCCACAGTATATTTAACATCTGCTGTCAACTTGCCTGATGCGTCCACTGTAGCTCCAGGAACTGTAACGCCTGCAGGTAGAACGCTTCCTGCTGGAATCGTAACTTCTACTTTTCCTGTAGCAAGTGTATTTGCCATAATATCTAGTTGTTTCGTATATTCTGCTACATGAACATCACGTGACTGTACATAACCAGCAATTTCACCTTTGTTAAGTGTCGTGGCAATATCCTCTGTAATCGGTGTAGATGTCATCCCATCGACGACCACTTGGTTACCAAATGTTAGTTCATAATTATCTGGTGTCTCGTTCACTGTGACATTCCCAAGAACAGATAATTGGTCGACTAGAAGATCTCGCTTATCACGCAAGTCATTCGCATTATCACCCAAGCCCTCAATACGTCTAATCATCTGTGTCAACTCAGCAACTTGACTAATATTATTGTTCGCTTCTGACACTTTCGCAGTAATCCTTGTAGACATGTTATCTTTGATTATGTTCAACTGAGTTGCGATATGATTGAATGTCTCAGTAAGTGCAATAGCTTTCTGCTGAACTACAGAACGTGCCGAAAGATCAGCGGTACTTGGGCTCTTACTAAGCTGCTGCCATGCATTCCAGAACTCAGAGATACTGGTAGCTATACTATTCTCAGATGGTTCATTGACAACTCCCTCAATATTCGAGAGCGTCTCTTGTTTCACTTTCCAAGTAGCTAGCTCCGTATTCTGATTGCGATATTCTATGTCTAGTAAGAGGTCACGTATCCGTGTGATGCTAGTTGCTTCAACACCCATACCTAATTGTCCTGGAGCTGTTGTCTGAAGAAGACCAGGATAAGATAGTGGACGTGCTGCCTCTAAGTGTACAGTTTGGCGAGAGTATCCCTCTGTATTGGCATTCGTAATATTATGACTAGCTGTGTTAAGTGCTGTTTGTTGTGCTAATAACCCTCTCTTACCAACTTCAATCGTATGAAAAGTAGATCTCATTTACTTCACTCCTCGCTTCCTATTCTATGTCCTTGCATCAAAAAAATTGCGGTTCAAGCTTCTTGTGACATGCTGCTGATTCGGATTCTGATATAACATATCATCCTCAGGTCTACTCACAATTAAATTAAGAGAGTAGTCTATAAAAGACAAAGATTGATCTATCATTTCTTTGTTCGTATTATTAAGATTCTTCAATGTAAGTAATGTATCTAGTAATCGCCGTTGTGAATCCAGTAAGTGTTGCTTCTCTTCTTGATCGAACACGAGACGTGTCATTTCTGTAATCGTTAGCTTCAGTTGAGAACGAATCCCCTTCTCTGTAAGGAATACATTTGCTGCATCGACGCGCGCTATTTCTGACTCATTAACCTGCTTCAGTAGGCGAGTCTCCTTATTCATAATTTGCGTTAGATGCTGCATATCGTTCTTCAAAATGGCTTCATGTTTCTCTTTAGCTGCATCGACAAGATGTTGATGTAATTCATTCAAATGGTCCATTTCGGCTATTACTTGGTATATACTCACTCAGAATCACCCGACTGTTCAGTTGCCTTGAAATATGGCATTAACTTCTCTGCTAATATATTAGCGTCTACCTTATAGTTACCCGTCGATACTGACTCCTTCAACTCTTGAATTCGTTCAGCACGTTTCGGATCCTGAACTTGACTTTGTGCATCTAGCATCTCTTTAGCTTCTGTTGAAATAGACACTTGATCCTTTTGAAATTTCCTCTTATCCACATGATTGTCTCGAGTCTCCATATTCCTCTGGTAAGGGTTAATATTGCCTACTCGTCCTGGTTCATTTACTTTCATGTTTTTCACCTCACTATAATAAAAGACCGATAATCTTTACTAAGTTTATCGGTCACAATTGTATTATATTTAATAGCTAACAACGTAATTTGCTATTTATTTGCTATTTTTTGTATTTATCAAGCACCTTATACGCACCTGTACCCTTGTTAGCATTCATATTTCTCAATTGATGTTCTTTGACTGATTCACTCAATTCCTTGGTCAGACGTGCCCTACAGGCAGGGCACATGCTACTCTCGTGAATAAGAGCTGTGCCACACAATTCACATGGATAACTTAGATTAGGAGCATCTATAATAGAAAATCGCCCATCTTGAATAAATTTAGTGATCTGCCGCATCGTTACTTCAGTCGCTTCAGACAATTCTAGCATCGAAGAACTTCTATGACCTCGTAAATATTCGGCACATA
Organism: Paenibacillus sp. Y301; assembly: GCF_059445505.1. Taxonomy (NCBI): domain Bacteria; kingdom Bacillati; phylum Bacillota; class Bacilli; order Caryophanales; family Paenibacillaceae; genus Paenibacillus; species Paenibacillus sp. Y301. The sequence continues at coordinate 62,840 of NZ_JCAIUL010000018.1, forward strand.
AATCATATTGTAGTTCGATTTCTTTCTTACAATCCTTACACATATTTCGCAAATTTAACACATAAAGCTTACCGCACTGTGGACAATTCCCTAGACTCATCGCTCTCCAATCCCCTCTTCCACATAGTACATTATCATCGAATTCTGTCATTATTATATATAGATTAACTTATCGGAGTATGACTCGTCTATAATTAAGTATAAAAAAAACCTATCAAGAACGCGCCCAAGTAAGACTATATATTTCGACTGGAAATGACACCATTTCACTGGCCTCAATCAATACATGTGCACACGCATTGACCGTACTTCCTGTGGTGTAAATATCATCAATAAGGAGGATTCGTAATGCCCTCGGGATCCGTAGTGATTGCTGATGCCTGTCAAGATTCTGAAGCATGTCCATCACATCCGGATCACACTCGAAAGTATGATCCATATCACGGATGCGACTATTTCGACTCTTGAAGCTTTGTTTATCTGTATGCCGATCTCGTATAATAAGCCTTCGAAATGGTAGATTCGTCATTTCTCCCAATCTTACTGCAAGGACTTCCGCTTGGTTAAACCCACGCTCTTGAAGCCGTGTTTCACTTACAGGTACACATGTAATCACGTCGATAGCCCACTTCGAGTCTGAAGAACTCTGCTTATATTCATGTATCAACCTTGTATAAGCCCATTCAAGCATCCTGCTGAGTAACTCACTATAACGTTCGTTACCACGATACTTATATTGAGCCAACCATTCACGCATCATAGGATTATAAGCTACGGCGCTCCGATTACATATAAAGAAGCGCCCTTTCCTTACATCCTCCCGAGAACAATCTGGACATCCCATCTGTCGACCACACAGGCTACAACGAGGATTTAGGATCCATGGGATTGAGTCGTAACAACCGTGGCATATTCCATGGATCATGGTATAGGTATTCGTCATTTTGCCACATGTTAGACAGCTCACTACAGGTGGTGCAATGAATTGATGTATGAAATCTACTATACTCCTCCAGTTCATAATGACCTCCTTCATTTATTTAGATAACAATCCACCTCGCCGCGCGATTCGATTCATTCCCTTGATCTGTCTCACAGCCCTTTTCTGCGATCTTGTCCATTGAGATGACGCAAAGACTACATGACCTTCTGGATCATCCTTAGATCTACCAGCGCGTCCAGCCATCTGAATCAATGATGCTTCATCAAAGAGACCACTATCAGCATCCAGAATAAATACATCACTGCGTGGTACCGTCACGCCTCTTTCAAGAATAGTTGTTGTAATCAACACTCTAATCCGTGTATTGCGAAAGTCCACAACCTTCTCTGCCCGCTTCGGATCTACAGATGAGGTCCCTTCTATATGAACATCAGGCAAGTAACGTCGTAGCAATGTAACGAAGGGCTCAATATGTCGAATGCGTGAGACGAAAACAAACAATTGCGCCCCTCGCTGAATTGATCTCCTCAAAGTATGAAGGAGCCCACTAGAGATTCGCTGCTGTTGTAGGTAATGTGCAACAGACTTCATATCTATACGACTAGGAACAGGAAGGGGTTGTCCATGGAAACGAACAGGCACTCTTGCATAAGCGATTCTACCGGAAGATGCTTCTTGCTGAAGCTTCTGTGGAGGTGTGGCAGACAGATATACGAATTTCCCTCCAAGTTTACAAGCATGTTGTGCAGCATAAGCTAACATCGGATCATTATGATATGGGAAAGCATCAATCTCATCAATAATGACAAGATCAAACGCTCGATAAAAGCGCATCAATTGATGTGTGGTAGCAAGTGTCAATGTCCCTGGCTTCCAACGTTCTTCACTGCCTCCATAGAGCGTGACCACCCTTTCTTCAGGGAAAGCCTTGACAAGTCTTGGAGCTAACTCTAGTACAACATCCCGTCGTGGTGTAGCTACAAGAACTCTGCCTCCGGCTTGTAACACAGAATCAAGTAACGGAAAGATCATTTCCGTCTTACCCGCTCCAGTGACTGCCCAAAGGAGGAAGCGTTCTGGCTCTGCAGAATCAGAGGCAGGACACTTTATCGCCACTCTGCCCGCATGACTAACTGTGCCCATATTGCGGAATATACGATTACCTCTATAACTTATAAATTTCCCACTACTCCCAAATTTGACACCAATACGATCATCTCCACCACTTCGGATGCGGTTCCGCGAGGCCGCTGTCGCTCCGCCCCCTGCGGGTGGCTTCGCTAAGAACCGCAGCGCCGCGGCAGCCGCTACGCCTTGCGCGGCACTAAGCCCCCACCGGCCCATGGCCTCGGTGGGGGAACCGCCAGCCGTGCCTCGCACGGCTGGCTGCGCTGCTCCGCGAAGCAGCAGCGTACAAGCGCGGCTGCGCCCCATTGCGAGGCAGGCCTCGCAGTAGGCGCAAGCCGCGCGGCCGCACGTGGCGCATGCCGTGCGGCCAAGGGCTACGCTGCCGCAGCGCTGGCAGCGGGGGACCTTGCGGCGGCGCTGCCAAGGCGCGCCGCCACGAGGCGAAGGCGCAGGTGCAACGCCTGCGCCGAGCGTGAGCTGGCCCTGGAGATAGGCCAGCTGTGCGGCCGTGAACCAGGCGCTAGACAAGGATGGCTCTGCTTCTACCAGCAAGCCATCCACTTCTGCCGCCAACAACGATCGCCCTTGGAGCAATGACGTTAACATGTCAGCTTCATAAAGTACCTCTTTCATCACACTAGGAATCCGTAAGTCTCCCACCCGATAACAACGTCCTTGTTTCTTTACAACATGATCCCATAACGTTTCAATACCCATGTCTTTCATCTGATATTCATTCATCTTTCTATCACCTGCGATAGCACTTCCTAGAATATTCACATTCATCACATCTTGGATTCGCCAGATCCACATATCACCTTCTCTTATGTATTTTTTATGTGGTTGCAATTTTGCTTCTTCCATCAGCTCTTCTTGAAGAGCTCCAATGACATACTGTGTCCACTGATGAGCCTTCCAGTGATCTATTCCGTTCACGTATAAGTCCATCTGCTCTAGCTTCAGCGCCCATCCAAGAGGAAGCCCCTCACCAAGAAATATCATCCTGCATGTTGGCTCCTTAGCTACTTTAGCCCACCATATTACATCCATTCTCATATCAAGCGATATCTTAATTGACCAACATCCAGCATTTCGAATCGCATATACTGCAACCTTCAACTCCCACCACCTCCATAGAATCACACTGTCACGCCATACTATTTTTAATTAGTGCCTATTCCTTCATCAGTATCCTAGCCCACATTCTATTACCTCTATTTAAATTAATCTTTCTCTTGGCGGTTCGGCTCTCTTTCATTCTGCATGCCATAAAACACAAAAAAGCACATTCTCCCAGAATCCCGATCTTGGAGAGTGTGCTTCACACTTTACTACTACCTATACAATTGCTAAAAATAATCATACACCAACAACTATTATCTTTGCACATAGGGGATACGCCTATCCTCCTGTGGTGTTCTTACATCAATCCATATGGATCCATCAATACTCTCTGGTAGTAAATAGCCGTTCGTATGTTCTCCATTTACTCCATCACAAACCGATATAGATAGATCAAGACCAGACCATTCACGCATGATGTCAATCATCTGCACAGTTTCATCGTTTGAATCATGATCAATAACATGAATATACAATTTCTTACCTTTAAGTAAAGCATATAACCATAGAGCACGTACATACCATTCAATCTTTTGTTCATGATTACATGTTACCAGTATATACTCTTGCTTATGTTTGTTCCGCCTATTCCCCTTCAATTTATGGGTTGTCGCATATAAACCATGAACGATGGCAATCGCCAACCCATAAATGATAGCTATCCAGGTTAATTGGATGACCATGGAGATCCACCTCCTTCTTTACCAACAATGTATGCTAATCAAGAAGGCTCGGTGACAAGATATGAACATCGCGCCCACACCAAGAGAAAAAGGAACGGCTATATTATATGTAATATTCTATGACCGCCTACAAAAGCCTTATTAAAGTGTTACCCACCCATATTTAATGGCATTAATAACAGCTTGTGTACGATCATCAACTTCCATCTTTTGCAAAATACTACTCACGTGGTTCTTAACTGTTTTCTCACTAATAAAGAGAAATTCACCAATCATTTTATTACTCTTTCCTTCTGCCATCAAACGTAACACTTCAGCTTCCCGACGGGTCAGTGGGTTATTCTCTCCACCTACAAATTTCACTCCTGCTTCTTTGTCGGATCTTTCGCTCATTGCCCCAGTTTCATTCACATACGTCATACGGCGTAACTGATTAATCAACTTCCCCGTCACTTTAGGATGAATAAATGCATAACCTTGATACACGGAGCGAATCGCATTAATAAGAGACTCTGCCTCCATGTCCTTCAGCAAGTAGCCATTCGCACCTTTACGCAATGTCTCAAACACATAACTCTCATCATCATGAATCGATAAGATGATTACTTTAATATCAGGAAACAGTTCACGTAATTTCTCGGTTGCCTCCACGCCATTCTCCAATGGCATATTAATATCCATGAGTACAATGTCTGGTTTAACTTCATTACAAAACTCGAGTACTTGGATGCCATCACCACATTCACCGATGACTTCCATATCCTCCTCCATGTTTAGAATCCGCTTCAGACCTTCGCGAAACAATTGATGATCGTCAGCTAAGAGTACCTTTATGGCTTTTTTCCCAGAATCTCGATTGTCCATCACGTTACTCCTTTCTCTTTATCCACGTTTGTAGGGATATGAATTATGATCTTCGTTCCTTCATCCAACTTCGAATCGATCTCCATTCTCCCATCTAGAAGCTCGACTCTTTCACGCATACCAATAATACCGAAATGGTCGTTTCCCTTTTCTTCTAATTGTTCCATCTTGAATCCACAACCGTTATCTAGTACAACAACCTTAACCATTTGTAATTGATAAGTAATCTCTACTACAACATAAGATGACTCCGCATGCTTAGCCACATTCGTTAACGCTTCTTGGACAAGTCGATAAATAGCTGCCTCCATTGCTGAGGTGAGACGATGTTCCTTCCCCCTCACTTCAAGCAACGTTCGAATTTTCGTTTTCTCTTCAAAATCATGAATATATTTACGAAGTGTTGGAATGAGTCCTAAATCATCCAGAGTCATTGGACGTAGATTAAAAATTACTTTGCGGATTTCTTCAAGACTTGCACGTACTTGTCCCTTCAAATCTATTATTTCGTCCTGCACCATCTTAAATTCCTGCTTTATTATCATTCTTTCTACAATTTCTGTCCTTAGCACTAGATTAGCCAACAATTGAGCTGGACCATCGTGTACTTCTCGTGCAATTCGTTTCCGTTCTTCTTCTTGTGCCACGATAATCTTCAACCCTATAAGTTGACGATTCTTAGCACTCTCAATAATACGACTAACTTGACTTATTTCTCCAGATAAATATTCCATGACTACACCCATTTGTGATCCAATGCTTTCAGCACGTTCCACAGAGTTCTCCACATTTCGCGTTCTTTTCTGTAGTTCATCACGTCTTGCTCTAAGATACATTTCCTTCTCACGATAAATCATCACATCAAGTTGGAGCTGCGTCGCCTTCTCATAGGCTTCTCTAATATCCTCTTCCTTATAGTGAACAAAGTCTCGGCTAACTTCTGTTAAACGGATGCGTGAACTCCGGTAACTTAGTTCTAGTAGATCAACCTTCTTCAAGGTGTCCACAGTTTCCTTCATCACATACTGAAGTTCATGATTCAGCGTGTTCAACTCATCTCGAGCACTCTCTAGAATCTCAAACATTTGCAATTTACTATCTTCCACAACTTCAATAGCATTCTTTACGACACGGTCTATAGCTTCAGCTTGAAAGTCCACTCAAGAGTTACTCCATTTCTTCCTTCAATGTTCATTCACTATTCCATATCATAACATATCACGATTCGATTGTGACGGTCTTCATGACCTGGTTCCACGTAACTTTTAGACCTAGTTGTTCAGACACTAACCGAAGAGGGACTAATGTTCTACTTTGTGCAACAATAGGCGCTACTAATGCACTAGATCTCTTACCATTAAGTATAAATTCCTTCTTATTCACCGTAAGATCTAATAGCTTCCCTCCACGTAATACCGTAATTCTCTGATTCGCAGCATCCCAATTCGCACTTCCCCCAAATGCATCTACAACATAACGAATAGGTACATACGTACTGTTATTTTTTACGACAGGTGCAACGTCCATGGACTTATTAGTCGCATTAACCGTCATGGCCTTCTGTCCAACCGTCATGACTGCCTTTACTTTAGGGAGACTCGCTTCACTAGATAATGAAGGCATCGTGAACTGAATGTTATCGAAGGCTACTTTACCGGTCAAAGCACGTTCATCTTGCCCCTCTTCGACATTCACAACATAGAGTCGTTTCAATTGGGCAGGATATTGGATATTAAGACCACTCAGATCCATTGTTAGTGTCTTCCAACCTTCCCAGTCAATCACCTTAGCAAGGTCTACGTAAATCGTCTTACCCGACTTATCTGTAAGCTCCGCACGAAGCCAATTCAAGCTCTTATCACCTTGAACATCCACAGACATAGAAGTTGCTGCAGCAGAAATGGTTCTGCCCACGGTGCCATTTAGTTGTGCATAAGCGTACATTTTACCGCTTCCTTGTGTCATATCATATTGAAGATCCATCACCTTAGAGTTCGAATGATCTCCACTTCCTTGTGTAATTGACGCTGTTCCACTTACTTGGCTGACATTGCTTGTGAATTGAACAGGATAACTTACATTCTCGAAATCTTCCCACATACTGTTTCCTGCCTCAGAGAGAACAACAACCGTACTGAATCCATTATATCGACCAATGGCATAACCCACTTTTGTATTCGCATCGATAGAAGTCACAGTCAGTTTATCCCCTTGTACATTCCCCTTTAACCCGACATACTCCCATTTCAAAGAACTTGCAGGAATAACGATACTTTCTCCACTCTTTGTAACAGCAGTAACCGGAATATTGATAACGGTGCCTGCTTTAAGTGGTCCTGTTGAATTAGCTGTAGTTAGGCTAGCAAGTTCATCAGCACCTAGAACGGTCACCTTCGTGCTCACGTTAGCAGAACCGCTAACCGCTGTAATTGTCGCTGTACCAGGTTGCAACCCTGTAACCTTACCTCCACTCACTTTCACATTACCATTGCTAGAAGTCCATGTAGGGCTCACCTGTGATGTATCTATCGGATTATAATAAGTATCATAGCCTTTTAGACTATAAGAGCTCTCTTGTCCAATTAACAACGTTGAACTTCCACTAATTTTAAAACCCTTTAATTGTCCTACTGGTGCCGTACTAAATACGCCAACCGAATTGACGACACTTCGTTGAGTTTTCCCATATTCCGTATCAAATGTTAGTGTTGCTTTATTCTCGGCTAATGGACGGGTTACCATAGTAGTAGATCCGCCACCATCCAAATTCATTGCTTTCCATATTCCGATGTTCACCATGAATGTCTGAAGTTCAGACAGAGACATACCTGAACTGTTACTATTATCTTGGACAGCCACGATGTAAGCATATCGGCCATCTTGAGAATAACCAAGGGCTGTACGAGCGCGGTATCCTCCGACACTACTAACATCTCTAGTAAATGCTGAAGCTTTACCTCCGTTTACTAGTAACGTATGTCCACCAATCATCATTTGAAGGCTAGCAGGATCAACCTGTTGTCCTGTCGTTTCTGATATTAGTGAAGAACTCACATTCAAGGGCTGTCCAACGGCAAAATGAGTATTTGCGAATTCAGCAGCCGTCCCATGCGCACGGAGAATAAACCCATCCTCTGGAACCAAGATATTCAAAGGGGCTTTATAGGAAAGTTGCGTAACAACACCATTTTGCACAAGAATCTCAGTAGCCGTTGTTGAACTATTGCTAGGACGCTCCAAAGCTTTCCAACTACTTGTGTACATATACATCGCATTCACATGACTATAAGTTGAACTCGTACCCTCAGGAGTGTATGTAGTCTTATTAATACCTGATAACGGAAATACTGCACCATCTTGTGCCGTTACAGAACCGTTGAAAGTATACTCATCAATCATGGGCTTCCCATCTTTAGACACTGTAAAAGAGTACATTCCTTTTAGATCTGCAGGAGTAGCCATTAGCACTCCATCTGTGATCTGACCTCCTAGAGGTGCCCATTGTGCTCCTGCACCGCTTGTAATGTAATAATCTCCATTCACTGCTGCTACGGCACCATTCTCATTAGCCATACCTTGTGTACTCTGTCTTGTCGTATACTGGCCATTCACACCATTCATAGCATCCAGCTTCACATTTGAATTCTGTAAATCTATTCGAATGACATCTGCGAGCGCTGTCACCTTTTTACCTGAGCGAGTCGTAGATAATTGATACTTGTTTAGGATAGCTCCAGAAGTAATAATTTCTTCTCCAAGCTTTTTGACGGATGCTGAAGCTGCGCTAGCAAATGAAGAATGAGCTGAACCCGTGATAGATATTCCATCTCCTATAATGGGTGATATCCATAATAGTCCTGCTAAAGTAATAACAACCAACTTCTTTCCTGTCGGCATAGCTACTCCGTCTCTCAAATGTTGTAAGTTCCTGTTCATCAATTATTAATCTCCCATCCTATTTGCGAAATCATCAAAATAATCACATATTTTTATAGGGTACATTGTGTACCCTGAACTAAAATTCACACTCCCACATATGCTTTAGATTCTAGCATTTATGATAAATATGGAAGAACCTATTTAGTACATTCTATATAATAGACTGATTTTTTTAGAAAAAGTTACGAAATCTCACTAATTAGTTCTCCTACCCTATTAAATTATTAATCTATAAGCTACTAATCACCCAAAATAAGGTGAACCTTAACTATCCTCTATCATTTTTCTCCGAGAGTACTCCCACTTCTCTAAGTGGTGAGGTGAATCGGTGACCTCCTGAATAATCCCACAAGATGTTCTTCCCTTCTTATATCTTAAGAGGTACAATAAAGGTAGAACATATATTCGCATTACGCGACTGTAAGGGGGTGAAGCTTTGTCAGATTCAGAGTCAATGTACAGAGCCCATCAAGTGTGGATTAAGCCTGGTCATCGCTTGTTTGCGTACCTCGATCAAGCATGTCAGGATGCCAAGAATCTGTATAACACGACCAACTTTTACATCCGACAGATCGTTACCGCTTTTGGGAAGAATGAGCCTCTT